>DAOUJB010000404.1:0-6576 GCA_034423155.1 Anaerolineae bacterium
ATCCGCCTGCGTCACACGCCCGAGCTGCATTTTGATTGGGATCACACCCTGGCCTACGCCGACCGCATCAATCAGATCATCGCCGGGCTGGATATCCCCGCGCAGACCGAAGCCGACAGCGATGAGTCCAGCTGAAGTTAATTGGCAAGCTGCGACAGACGCCATCGCCGCCGCACAGACGGTGCTGGTCGTTTCGCATGTGTCGCCCGATGGTGATGCCATTGGCTCGCTGCTGGGCATGGCGGGGACGCTGAGCGGGCTGGGCAAGATCGTCACCGCCGCCATCGACGAGGGCGTGCCAGACGAATTGGCATTCTTGCCAAACAGCCAGGTTATCCTGCCCAAGTTACAGCGCGGAGAATTCGACCTGATGATCGCGCTCGACGCCAGCGATATCGAGCGGATCGGCATAGTCGGCAAATACGGGCTGGCGCACAGCCGGCGCGTCATCAACCTGGACCATCATCCGACCAATACGCGCTTTGGCGATATCCAGTTGGTCGTGCCAGAAGCGGTCGCCGCCGCCGAAGTCGTCTTCGATCTGCTGCAATATGCGGGCTGGCCGCTGAGCCGCGATGTCGCATTCGCCTTGCTGGCCGGGCTGGTGACCGACACGCAGGGCTTTCGCATCTCCGCGACCAGCAGCCGCACGCTGAAAATCGCCCAGGCGCTGATGCAAGCTGGCGCGCCGCTCTCCGAGATCATGGCGCGCACATTGAACCGTCGCAGCTTTGCCGAAGTGACGCTGTGGCAGCACGCATTGCCATCTGTGCAGCTGCAAGACGGCTTAATCAGCGCGGTAATCACGCAGAAAGACTTGAAGCAAGCGAGCCTGCCCAACATGGCCGATGGCGGGCTGGTCAACCACCTTGTCGATGTCGATGCTGCAAAAGTGGCGGTCGTGTTCAAAGAATTGCCCGCAGCGGTCGAGGTCAGTTTTCGCGCCAAACCAGGCTATGATGTGGGACGGCTGGCGCTTGCGCTGGGCGGCGGCGGTCATGTGCTGGCGGCGGGCTGCACGCTGGCTGGCTCGTTGCAGCAGGCGCAGAAACAGGTCTTGCCTTTGACGCGGGAAATCATCGCCGAGGGAGACAGCGTCTGATGCCGGTTTCCCCCACGGGCTTCTTGAATATCAGCAAACCCTTGCGCATAACGAGCCACGATGTGGTGGCGCGCATTCGTCGGCAGGCTCGCGAACGGGGCACGCCCATCAAAGTCGGGCATGCTGGCACGCTGGATCCCCTCGCCGATGGTGTGCTGGTCGTCTGCCTGGGCGCGGCGACTCGACTCAGCGATTATATGATGCGCGGACAAAAAAGCTATCGCGCCACGCTTCAGCTGGGCATTGCCACTAGCACCTACGATGCCGCCGGCGAGGTTGTGCGCCGCGCAGATGCCAGCCAGCTGACAATTGACGATATTCACGCCGCGCTGCCACAATTCATCGGCACGCTGGAGCAACTGCCGCCCATGCACAGCGCCATCAAAGTGGGCGGCAAAAAGCTATACGAATTGGCGAGGCAAGGCAAGACGATCGCCAGGCAGCCCCGCGCTGTAACGATTCATTCGATTCAGGTGCGCGCTTGGAATTCGCCGATGCTGGAGCTGGATATCGACTGTGGATCGGGAACTTATATCCGCAGCCTGGCGCATGATTTAGGCGAGGCGCTGGGCGTCGGCGCGCATCTTGCGAGCTTGACGAGAACGGCCAGCGGCAACTTCACGCTCGCCGACAGCCTCGATCTGGATGCGCTGCTGAAATGCCAGGATTGGTCACGGCAACTCGTCGCGCCCTGGTGCGCCTTGCGCGATTATCCACGCCTGGAATTGGCTGCCGATGAAGTTGCCCGTCTGCGCCAGGGCCTGTTCATCGACCGGCGCGATTGTGTGGATGCGCCCAGCGTCTTTGGCTTTGATGCGCATCGTCACCTGGTCGCGATTTTGCAGCCGCGTGGAGATCGCTGGAAACCGCACAAGGTCTTCCCGCCGGCCGCCGCAGACTTGGCAGAGGGCTAGACGATGCGACACTTGCGCAACCTGGCCGATGCCCGGCTGGAGACAGAATCTGTGGTGACGATCGGCGTCTTCGATGGGGTGCATCGCGGTCATCAAGCCTTGGCGAGCGAACTGGTGCAACGGGCGCGCCATAGCGGGCGAAAAGCTGTCGTGGTAACTTTTTTTCCGCATCCCGACAAAGTGCTCGACCAAACCGAAGAGCACTATTATCTGACGCCGCCGGACGAGCGCGCCAACTTGCTGCTGGACCTGGGCGTCGACCTGGTCATCACGCATCCCTTTGACGAGACGACGCGACAGCTGCGAGCGGTCGACTTTGTGACGCTGCTGTTGAAGCACTTGCGGCTGCGCGAGCTGCGGGTTGGCGCAGAATTTGCGCTGGGTTTTCAACGCGAGGGCGATATCGCCTTTTTGCGCGCGCAGGGGAGACAGCGGGGTTTTCATGTTGCGACTGTTGCGCCAGTCACAGCAAATGGAGAGCGCATCCAAAGCGCAGATTTGCGCGAGCTCGTGCGCGCTGGCGACATGCGCGGCGCGGCTGCCCTGCTGGGAAGAAATTACTCGCTCGCGGGCGAAGTGGTCATGGGCGAGCAGCGCGGACGCACGATCGGCTTTCCCACCGCAAATTTGGCTGTGTGGCGAGAGCAAATCGTCCCGGCCCGTGGCGTCTATGCGGCTTGGGCGCTTGTCAATGGCGTGCGACACATGGCGGCCGCCAACATCGGCGTGCGACCGACATTCGCCGGCGAATCGCTGTCAGTCGAAGCGCACCTGCTGGATTTCAGTGGCGATTTGTACGGCGCGCGCCTGACGCTGGCATTCGTCGAGCGGCTGCGCATGGAACAGAAATTTGCGGGCGTGGACGAACTGATCGCGCAGATCCGCGCTGATGTCGTGGCTGTGCGGGCTTGTTTGTCGGGCGCATCGGCAACCTAATCGCGCCCCCGCTTGGCGTGGCCATAGCCCAGCCGCCGCAGGAAAGCTTCGTTGCTGCGCCAATTCCGCAGCAGCTTCACACGCAGATCCAGCCGCACCCGCGCCTCCAGGAGCGATTGCAGGTCGCCCCGCGCGGCGCTGCCCAGGCGCTTGATCATCGCCCCGCGCTTGCCAATGATGATGCCCTTTTGCGAATCGCGCTCTACAAAGATCGTCGCATCGATCTGCGTGCGCTGGGCGCCTTCTCGGAAGCGCGTGATCTCGACAGCGATCGTATAGGGGATTTCGTCGCTGGTATGCTCGATCACCTTCTCGCGGATGAGCTCGGCAGCCAGAAAGCGCAGGTTGGCATCGCTGGCTTGCTCGGCAGGATAATAGCGCGGACCCAGCGGCAGCAAGGGCAGCAGCGCTTCCAGCAATTGGTCGATGCCCTGCTCTTTTGTCGCGCTGGTCTTGAGCGCGCATTGAACCTCGCAAAGCGCGATGTGCTGGCTGAGGTCTGCGTTTGCATCCAGCAAGTCGGACTTGTTTAGCGCCAATACGATGGGCGTGTTTGGGGCGAGCTGGCGCAGCAAATCGGCGATGCGCTGGTCGGCTTCGTTTGGCGCGCGCGCGGCATCCAGCAGCCACAAAATGGCGTCGGCATCGCGCAGGGCACGCCGCGCCACGCCCAGCATATATTCTCCCAAACGCGTTTGCGGTTTGTGTATGCCCGGCGTATCGACAAAAAGAATCTGCGCATCAGCCGATGTATAAATGCCCAGTTGCCGCTGACGAGTCGTTTGCGGTTTTGGCGTTACGATGGCGATCTTCTGCCCGAGGATGGCGTTGATCAGCGTGGACTTGCCGACATTGGGCTGCCCGACCACCGCCACACTGCCCGAGCGATGGTCTTCGCCCCAGTCATCGCTGAAGATGGAGTCCAGATCAGTCATCGGCGCGCCAGTCCGCCAACCGACTAAAATGCGGCAGCTGGTCGAGCAGTCGCTTGGGGAATGCGCTGGCATCGCGGGCGATCAAAGCATTTACCCGCGCCAGGGGCTTGACATCCGCAGCCTCGCGATAGGCGTAAACAGCGAAAGGCAGCGCCAAATCCAGTTGCTTGAGGAAGAGCGTCTCGTCTGTGCCATCTTCGAAGCGCCCGCAGACATCGGCGCGTGGAAATAGATGACCGCGCTCGATGATAAATTGCCAGGCGGCTTCTCCAATCAGCATTTCGCCGCGGTCGGCCACGACCAAGTCGGGCACGATAGCGAACTGCGGCTTGCCTAGGATGCGGATGCCATAGCGAACGATCAGCTCGCCTCGCGCCATCACCCGGCCGCCAACCAAAGCGTGATCGGCAAGTAGCCAACTGCCGTCCAGCCGCGTTAGCAAGCCGTGGACGCTGTCGGATATGGGCAGGCGTTGCATGGGAATTCTAGTGATGTTCGGGTTCTGCGGGGATGTTGATGTCGTCAAATCGCTGGAAGGGGCGCACCAAGCCCAGCCAAAAGCCTATCGCCAGCCCCATCAGCAGCAAGCCAACCACGATCAGCAAGCCCAGCCCGTGGGTGCTTTGCGCGTCCAGGTCTGCGCCAAAAACGACGCCGATTGACGCGCCAGCTATCATCAGCGTCATGCCCAGACCGCCCACCATCGCCAATCCATACAGGGTCAATCTGCTCGGCTGCATCGCGCTACCTCGTTCTTTGCTGGCTGTTTTCTGCCGCGCCTGTGCTACACTGGCGAACCTTGATTTTGCCGCGAGGCAGCGATTCCGTCAAGCCTGAGAGGTGGCAATGCCAATCGAAACGCTGCTGCTCATCCGTCATGGGCAGACCGACTACAACAAACAGCATCGCATGCAAGGCGCGCTGCCCGTGCCGCTGAACGACGAGGGACGGGCACAAGCGCATTCGCTGGCAGTGCATCTGGCGGATTATGACATCGGCGCGATCTATGCCAGTCCCATGTCGCGCGCCATGCAGACAGCGCAGATACTCGCCGAGCGCCTGGAGCAAATGCCTGTGCAAGACGCGCGCTTGGGCGAGATCTCCTTTGGCTGCTTCGAAGGCATGACCTGGGACGAAGCGGCGGCACAATATCCAGAGGCGAGTCGGCGTTGGCATTCTGGCTTTCTGGCTTATCGCGTGCCGGGCGGCGAGTCGCGGCTGGATGTGCAGCGGCGCATGCGGGCGGCCTGGGATGATATCCTGCGCGCCGATGCGGCAAGCACTGTCGCCATGGTCGGTCATGGTTCGGCGATAGCCATTTTTCTCGGGTCGCTCTTCGCCGTGCTGCCCAATAAAAACCTGTCCAATACATCGATTACCACGCTAAAACGCCGCGACGACATCTGGGAGATCGCTGGTTTCGGAGAAACGCCACATTTGCAGACTTGATAGCGGACGCCGCGTTTGGCAAAGCAACCGCGCCTCTTCTAATTGACGGTGGTTTGCGTACAATCGGCAGAAAGATCGGCAAACCAACAGGAAAGGATTAGCCAGCATGTCGCAACCTATCCGAGTGGCTGTAACGGGCGGTGCCGGGCAGATCGCCTACAACCTGCTCTTCCGCATCGGCAATGGCGAGGTCTTCGGCGCAGACCAACCGGTGGCCTTGCAGATCCTGGAAATTCCGCCGGCCATGGCTGCCTTGCGCGGCGTGGTCATGGAACTGGAAGACTGCGCGCAGCCGCTGCTGACTGATATCGTCATATCGTCCGACCCCACTGTCGCCTTCAAAGACGCCAACTGGGCGATCCTGGTGGGTGGCAGACCGCGCGGACCGGGCATGGAACGCGGCGACCTGATCGCGGCGAATGGGCCCATATTTGTCGAGCAGGGCCGAGCGCTGAATGAGGTTGCCGCCGCCGATATCCGCGTGCTGGTGGTCGCCAATCCCTGCAATTCCAATTGCCTGGTGACCAAAGCCAATGCCCCCGATATCCCCGCCGACCGCTTCTTCGCCATGACGCGCCTTGACGAGAATCGCGCCAAAGCCCAACTGGCGCAAAAGGCTCGCGCGCAAGTGGCGGATGTGCGCCGTTTGGCTATCTGGGGCAATCACAGCGCGACGCAATTCCCCAACTTCGAGCATGCGCAGATAAATGGCATTCGCGCGGAAGCTGCGCTAGGCGATCGTGCTTGGCTGGAAGGCGAGTTCATGACGACGGTGCAGCAGCGGGGCGCAGCTATCATCAATGCGCGGGGAAAAAGCTCGGCTGCCAGCGCCGCCAACGCAGCTCTCGATACCATTCGCAGCTTGATCAACCCGACAGCAGAGGCCGACTTCATCAGCGCCGGCATCCCCAGCGAAGGCAATCCCTACGGCGTGGCTGAAGGGCTGATATTCTCTTTTCCATTGACCAGCGCTGGAAATGGCGAGGCAGAAATTGTGGCGGGCTTGCAGCTAAGCCGCTATGCGCGGGGGAAAATCCAAGCCACCGAAGCTGAATTGCTGGAAGAACGAGCGGCGATCGCCGACTTGCTGTAGATGGAAGTCAGGCGGCTTCTGCGCGTTTGGGTTTCTCGGCGCTGGCCTGGATGAATTCCGGTTCTTCTGGCACCACCGCCGCCATGACGATGTAAAGCAGCACAGCCGGACCGCCCGCCATAGACAAAATCACCCACGCGATGCGCA
>DAOUJB010000405.1:0-1778 GCA_034423155.1 Anaerolineae bacterium
AGCTTGGGAATTCCTCGAATGGATGATGAGCGACGAGACTCAGCTGGAACTCTATGCAGCTCGCAATCGTACGACCGTGCGCGTTTCGATGCTCGAAAATGAGTATTCGCAGGATGACCCGCTGGTGCTCACGGCGGCGAGCGCGCTGGCTGTGGGCAAGTCGCCCTACTCGTTGGTCTATAACGACCTCTTCAACGATCCCAACGGTCCTTGGCTGGAGATGATCCAGATCGCGATCCTCGATGGCGACATCGAAGGCGCGCTGCAACTGGGGCAAGACCGCTTCACGCAGATCATTGAAGGTTAAGCGCCAATCGCTTGAGTGCCTGTCGCATTGGCGATACGCTAGTGTCGACAGGCGCTCTTGCCCTAACAAGTAGATTAAGGTCCTGCACAGCGCATGACATTAGGACTTGGCTCTCTCAGCTGGGAACAGCGCCGCAAGCTGACCGGGCTGCTATTCGTCTTGCCGACGGTGCTGTTTGTGACGGTCTTTTTCATCATCCCGCTGGCGATGACGGTATTCATGTCCTTCCACGATTGGCCGCTCATCGGCGAGCAATCCTGGATCGGCACGACCAATTACAGCGAGCTGGCGAATGACCGACAATACCTCAAGAGCCTGGATTTCACTTTTCGCTATACGATTTTGGTCACGCCACCAATATTCATTCTGGGCTTCATCCTGGCGTCGCTGGTGCGGCACAAGATCCCCTTCATCGGCATGTACCGCACGATCTTCTTTTTGCCGGTGGTGATCGGCTTGGGGGTCTCGAGCTTGTTGTGGGTCTGGATGCTGGATCAGCGCGTCGGCATCTTCAACAAGATCCTGCTGGATTTGCATTTGATCGCCAAGCCGCAGCTTTTCTTGGCGAAGCCGACAACCGCCATGAATGTCATCATCCTTTCCGTGGTGTGGAAGACCGTCGGCTTCACCATGATCCTGCTGCTGGCGGGCTTGCAGAGCATCCCGGACGAGCTCTATGAATCGGCGGATGTGGATGGCGCGGGCTACTTCCGCAAACTCTTTTACATCACCTTGCCTTTGATGCGGCGCACGATCGCCCTGGCGCTTATCCTGTCTGTCATCGGCTCTGTGCTGGCTTTTGACCAGTTCTACATCATCACGCGGGGCGGACCGCGCAACAGTACGATTTCAATCGTCTACTGGATATTCAACAACTCCTTCACCTATTGGAAGATGGGTTATGGCGCTGCGATGTCTATCGTGCTGCTGGGCATCTTGGTGGCGCTATCCAGCATTCAATATTATGTCTTGCGCGAGAGGTATTAGATGACAGCGGCATCCTTGCGCGACCGACCAGCCAGTTCCAGCGAGCTGACCCAGCAACAGCGGCGGCGCATCCGTCAGCGCGGGCTGCTTTTTTTCAGGTACTTGGTGCTCACTGTGCTGGCGCTGCTGTTTTTGTTCCCCATTGGCTGGTCGCTGCTCAATTCGCTGAAGAAGCCATCGGAGGCGCTGTCGGTGCCGCCGACTTACTTGCCGACGGAGATCGTCTTCGAGAATTATACCCAGCTGACCGCCTTCGGCAATTACGGCGTCGTCGGGCATGTGGAAAACAGCGCCATAGTCGCGCTGATCACGGTGGTCGGCAGCCTGGTTTTGAGCACGCTCGGCGGTTACGGATTCGCGCGTTTCAACTTCCCCGGCAAGAATGCGCTGTTCATCATGGTGCTTTCCACCTTGATGATCCCCTTTCAGTCGATATTGATTCCGCTCTTTGTGATGCTGGTGCGCTTCGAGCTGAACGACACGC
>DAOUJB010000406.1:0-3693 GCA_034423155.1 Anaerolineae bacterium
TCCGCCTGAAGAAGCCGGAAATCGTGGTCACGCTCGACCCGACCTTGTACTGGCGCGGGACAGGCGGCATCAATCATCCCGACCACCGCGCGATCGGCGATGCCACATTGGCCGCCGTCTTCCCGACCGCTCGCGACCGTCTAAACTTCATCGAGCACGAACGCGACGAAGGGTTGGAAACGCACAAGGTCGGCGCGGTGTATATTGCTGGCGCGCTCGAGCCGACGATCAGCGTCGATGTCACCGATTCGCTGGAAGCGCAAATCGAGTCGCTGCGCGCGCACAAGAGCCAGATAGCGGACATGGACAAAATGGCGGAACGAATTCGCGAGCGATCGCTGGATCCTGGCGCGCCAGCCGAATATCCCCGCCATATCGAGCGTTTCCGCGTTATTAACATGAGGTAAGGCAGCAATGACAATCGCATTCATGCAAGAAGCGCAGGCGCTGCGCGACGAGTTGGTTGCCCGTCGCCGCGACTTTCATCGGCATCCAGAATTAGCATTCCAAGAGCGGCGCACAGCTGGCATCGTCGCCGAAGAATTAAACAGCCTGGGCTTGGAAGTGCAGACGGGCGTTGGCAAAACCGGCGTCATCGGCATCCTGGAAGGCGCAGAAGACGGTCCCACTGTGCTCTATCGCGCCGATATGGATGCGCTGCCGATACACGAAGAAAACAGCGCTGACTATGTTTCGCAGGCGGATGGCGTGATGCACGCATGCGGGCACGACGGACATACAGCCATTGCGCTGGGCATCGCCAAATTGCTGTCTGGGCATCGCGATGAGCTGGGCGGGCGCGTCAAGTTCGTCTTTCAGCCGGCCGAAGAAGTCGGTGGCGGCGCAGCGGCCATGATCGCCGATGGCGCGCTGGAATCGCCTGCGCCAGATATCTCGCTGGGCATTCACCTGTGGAACGACCTGGAAGTCGGGCAGGTGAGCGTCGTGCCGGGACCTGTCATGTCTGGCGCCGGTATGTTTGAAATCACGGTGCATGGCAAGGGCGGGCATGGCGCGATGCCCCATCAAACCGCCGATCCGATCGTCTGCGCGGCACAGCTTATCGTGGCGCTGCAATCGCTCGTCAGTCGCAATGCCGACCCGCTGGATATGGTCGTGCTGACCATCGGCGTCATCAAGGGCGGCAGCGCGCGCAACATCATCCCGCCTTCGGTGACTTTCAGCGGCTCGTACCGCCTCTTCCGCGAAGAGACGCGCGATTTGATCAAAACGCGCATCCGCGAGATTGCAGACGGCGTGACGAAGGCGATGGGCTGCCGCGCCGAGGTCGATTTGGGCATAGGTATCGGTCCCGTGGTCAACGATGCCGAAGTGGCCGGGCGGGCGCGAGATGTCTTCGCCGGCTATGCAGACGATGTGTCTGTGGTCGAGCAGCCTTGGATGGCCTCGGAAGATGTCGGCTTGCTGATGCAGCGCAATCCCAGCGCCTATCTGCTGGTCGGGTCGGCGAATCGCGCGCGGGCTCTTGACTTTCCGCATCATCATCCCCGCTTCGACTTTGACGAGGCTGTGCTGCCGCTGAGCGTCGGCTTGATGTCGGCTGCGATCGCCGATTATCTCAGAGCGGATGCCTGAATGAGCGTGGCAGCGCCTTTCGGCTGGCGGGATGGCGAAGGCTGGCTGATCTTGTCGGGCGGCGCGCACCACCTGGGCGAAATCCGCGCCCAGGCACTGAGTCGCTGCAACCCCGGCGCGGATATCGCTTGTATCTCGCAGGCGGACGACATGGGCGATGCGGTAATGGACGACCTGGCCGAGCTGGGCGCACCAACCGGCTACCACATCGACTTGGCCGAACCCGATAACAACCTTATCTACGAGCGAATCACCAGCGCTGGCTTAATCGTCATTGAGGCGCATTGTGGCGATTCGCTGCGACGCGCGCTAAGCCAGACCGCCGTGCATGCCTTGAAGCAGGCGCATGCGGGCGGAGCGCTGATCCTTTGCGAAGGCGCGGCGGCCAGTTTGTTTGGCGAGCATCGCTGGTCGGCTGCTGACGGGTTAATGCGTGGCTTGAACTTCGTGAGTGGCGCGGTTATCTTGCCAGGCGGCGATGACTCCAGCGACCAGGCGACGCGGCTCGTGCAAAGCGCGCTGCCAGAAGTAGCTGTGATTGGTTTGGCGCGCGGCTCGGCTTTGGCGCTGGGACCGGGCGGACAGCTGGAAACCTGGGGCAACCGCGATATTACGATCCGATTGGGCGCGTTGCAGCCGCTAGAATTGGCTCGCGCAGAGGCAGGCTGAAGATGCCGATTTCGATAATCATTGGCGCGCAATGGGGCGACGAAGGCAAAGGCCGCGTGGTCGATTGGCTGGCGTCTTCGGCGGATGTAGTCGCGCGTTATGCCGGTGGCGACAACGCCGGGCACACTGTCGCGCTGGATGGCGAGGTCTACAAGCTGCATTTGCTGCCGTCTGGGGTATTGCATGATCAGGTCCTGTCGGTCATGGGCAATGGCATGGTCATCAATCCAGTCAACCTGGTGCGCGAGATCAAAGCGCTGCGAGGCATGGGCATCAAAATTACGCCGCAGAACTTGATCATTAGCTCGCGCGCGCACATCATCACGCCGGCGCATATCGCACTGGACGCGGCGAAAGAATCGGCTTTGGGCGATGCGAAAATCGGCACGACCCTGCGCGGCATCGGGCCCGCCTACCTCGATAAAAGCGGACGCGCTGGCATTCGCACCGGCGACATGCTGCTCGATGTAGAGGTCTTCGCCGAACGCCTGATCGGCGCGATTGAAGCGACCAACGACACATTGCGGCGGCAGGGCATGGAGGCGCTGGATGCGCGCGCGGAAGCCATGAGTTATCTGGAAGCGGCTGATTTCTTGCGAGGCTTTATCCAAGACGCATCTATAACCCTGCACAAGGCGCTGAACGATGGTGCGCGCATCGTCTGTGAAGGCGCGCAAGGCACACTGCTGGATATCGACCATGGCAGCTATCCTTTTGTGACCAGTTCGTCGCCCACGGCTGGCGGCGCTCTGACGGGTTTGGGAGTCGGACCGCTGACGGTCGATCGCGTGTTGGGCGTGGCAAAAGCTTTTAGCACGCGCGTTGGCGGTGGTCCCATGCCAACCGAACTCGAGGGCGAGATCGCAAACCGACTGCGCGGCAGCGGCGAGAATTTCTGGGACGAATTCGGCACGACAACCGGGCGCCCCCGCCGCTGTGGCTGGCTGGATGGCGTCATGCTGCGCTATGCCACCATGGTCAACGGCTTCAGCGAGTTGATGCTGACGAAGATGGATATCCTGTCTGGATTTGACGAACTAAAGTTGGCGACAGCTTATGAGATAGACGGTGTGCGCAGCGACCATCCGCCCGTGACCAATGAGCAGCTGGAACGCGCCAAAGCCGTCTATGAAACGCTGCCCGGCTGGACAGAAGACATCAGCGGCTGTCGGACTTTCGCGCAATTGCCAGCTGCGGCGCAGCAGTATGTCCAGCGCGTATCGGCGCTTTGCGAAGTGCCCATCAACATGATCAGCGTAGGTCCCGAGCGCGACCAACTGGTGCGGCGATGAACGCGATTGCCGCCTTGCGCATACGGGCGCGCCCAGCTACAATTGAAGCAGGTGCGAAAGCTTGGAGAGCGCAACGATGAAGGCTTTGGGCGCAGTCGCAATCATTTTAGCTGTCCTGCTGGCTGGGGGCGCGATC
>DAOUJB010000407.1:0-28211 GCA_034423155.1 Anaerolineae bacterium
CCTCGCTGGAGCAGCATCCCATGCACGGCGCGCCCATCTTGCGCGAGCGGGGCTTGGGCGAAGAAGACATTCGCACCATCCTCAGTCATGGTCCGCTGGCTGCCGATGACCGCGTAACCCTGCGCGACAAGGCGCTCTATGCCGTTGACGAGCTGACCGGCTTGATCACCGCCGTCGCCCTCGTCCGCCCCAGCAAAGACATCCGCGATGTCAAGGTGCGCAGCATCCGCAAGAAGTGGAAAGACAAAGCCTTCGCGGCGGGCGTCAACCGCCAGGATGTGATCGATGGCTGCGCTGCCCTGGGCGTGGATGTCTGGGATTTCCATGTGCCGCTGGTGCTGCGCGCCATGCAAGATCACGCCGCAGAACTGGGGCTGGATGGCGCAAAAGCCGCCTAGACGAGCGGCAACGAGGGCGCAACTGGCAAGCCGGGGCATAATCGGCTACACTGCCCTACACAGCGAGATGCCGTGTCGCACGGATGGAGGGTTCACAGCATGCCGGGCTTGATTATGAATCTGCGCAAAGGCTCTGCCGGGTCCTTGGGACTCGTACTTACGATTCTGCTGGCTTGCTGGCTGCCCGTGGCGGCGCAGGATGGCGGAAAAGCGCTGCTGCCGGGCGTTGCCGCGTCGGGCGCATTGAATGCCGATGTCAGCGCGTCCTCCTTCGTCTTTGATGCCGCTCCTGGCGCTGTGGCAACAGTATCGCTGTCAGGGCAGGGCAGCCCCTTGGCGCTCCTGCTTGTTGATAGCGGCGGCAACACCATCGCCCAGGCGGTCGATAGCGCCGCGGCTGGCGCGATCAGTCTGTCGAATGTGCCTCTGTCGGCCGGCGGACGCTATCATGCTTTTGTCTATTTTGCTCCTGGCAACGCGGCAAACGACACGATCTACGAGATTTTGCTGGCGATTTCTGCCCCGGCTGATGTGCCTGTCGATGCGAGCGCTGCGGCTGCCGAAGCCTCGCTTGCATTGCTGAATGCCGGCATAGAAGTGCGCCTGAGCTGGAGCGGCGCTGCCGACCTCAACCTGGAGGTGCGCGACCCCACGGGCGAAGCGCTGCACTGGGACTCTCGCGCGACCAACAACGGCGGCGTCTTTGGCTTTGACGCCAACGGGCTCTGCGAAGTCGTCAGCGACAATTCGGTCGAGACCGCCACCTGGCAGCCTGGCTACTTGCCGACCGGCAGCTACGAAATCATCGTCTATTATGAATCCGCCTGCGATGCCCAGACCGGCAGCGTGCAATTCTTTGCCGATGTCAGTGTCGATGGCGCTTCCAGCGGGCAAACATCTGGCACACTATCTCCGCCAGCGCCGGGACAATCCAGCGTCTATGTCGCCCGCTTTGAAATCGCCGCCGATGGCAGCGCCGTGGTCAGCCAGGGCGGGGCGTATCCCAGCACCAGCCTGACTAGCCTGCCCAGCGGATATGCAGCCGCAGCTTCAATCGCCCAGCCGATAACGCGAGGCACAGCCATTGCAGGCGCGATAAGCAATTCGCAGCCGGTCGTTGCTTATCGATTCGCTGGCACGACGGATGAAATTGTGTCGATCACCATGCAGGCAGTCGGTCCCAACCTCGACACGCTCCTGCAGCTGGTCGATCCAGCTGGCACCGTCGTCAATATCAACGATGATGCTGGCGGCACGACCGATTCCAGCATCGCCAACGCGCGCTTGTTGAGCAGTGGTTTGTACACCATCGTCGCCACCCGCTATGGCAAAGAACTGGGCGGCACTGTCGGGCAATACGAGCTAACGCTGACCGGGGCGACAGACGATGTCCCCGCCCAAGCTAGTGCACTGAACCTGCCGCAAGGCGATATCGAAGTCAGCCTGTATTGGAGCACTGGTGCCGATTTGCAGCTGCTGGTGCGCGATCCAGTCGGCGAATCGGTGTATGACGACAACCCCAGTGTCGCCAGCGGCGGCATATTGGCCGAAGATGGCAATGTCAACTGCGTCCCAGCCGAGACGGGCGCGCCAGTCTCGCACATCTATTGGCCCCCCGGTCGCTTGCGTCCCGGCACCTACGAAGTGGAAGTCTGGTATCAAAATACCTGTTCCGAGCAGCCGCCGCCGGTCGATTTCGCGCTCATCATCGAGGTGGGTGGCATCCCGCTGGTCAACCAGATCCAATTCCCCTTGCCGGGCCAGCGCTACCTGACCAACTTCAGCGTCGATCCTTCTGGCAATGCGAGCGCTGGCGAGGCGGGATTCATTGATGCTGGCAGCCGCACACTGGCCTACCAGAGCGAAGCCTTCGACCCGCCCGCCATTGAATTTGGGCAGCCAGTTTCTGGCATCATCTCCGGCGACAACGCCTTTGATGTCTATGGTTTCAATGGCACGGCTGGCGATACAATCAGCATCAGCATGGCATCGCAGACCCTCGATACCAATCTGTACCTGATCAGCCCCGGCGACCGCGAGCTGGCCGCCAATGACGATGCCGACCCGAATTTGCTGGGCGCGACCGGGCGCGTAACCGATTCGCTGATCAGCGAGTTCACCCTGCCCGATAACGGACCGTATGCGATCATCGCCACCCGCTATGGCAACCAATACGGCGGAACGATCGGCGTCTATACGCTCACATTGACCGTGGACGAAGGCTGAACCCAGGATGAAACTCGACTGGCCGCGCTATTGCACGATGCTGGCGTACTCTGATATGATGGTCGCATTGCCTCATCCGCTAGGTTGTGAAAGCGAAGCCAGATGAACCGACTTCTCCCCTTATGTCTGATGTTGGCTGGCCTGCTGCTTTCCGCCTGTGCTGGCGAGGTGAACCTGCTCGATGAAACCAAATTGCGTGATACCAGCCTGATGACGGGCGACCCCTGCGAAGCGCCTTGCTGGCATGGCATCATTCCCGGGGAAACCAGCTATCGCGATGCCAAGTTGATTATTGAAGGCGATGCCCGCTTCAAGATTGTCGAAGAGCCCGATCCACAAGAAGGTAGCCCGGCGCGCAGCTTCACTTTTGCCGAAGGCGACAATCCTGGCTGCTGCCAACTCGTGAGCCGTGATGGGGAGAGCGTAACCTCGTTCTTGCTGCAGACTGCGCCGATCATGACATTCGGTCCCATCTTTGATCGTTATGGCGAACCAAGCTACGGGATCGGCGAGCAGGTCAACGATGCGCAAGGTTATGTCGCGCTGATGTACACCGACCGTTCTTTGGTGGTCTATGCCTTCGTTGCCAACCCAGCTCAGGGCTCGCTTTCGACCAGCAGTCAGATCATTGGCGTGCTCTACCTGGGCGAATCGGAACAGCAGCAGTTGCTGGAGTGCACCAGCTTGTTCGACTGGGCGGGCTTCACATCATTCGCGGAATACAGCGGCGAAAATTACGACTATGTTGGCGATGGCGTCGGCGATGAAGACATCTGCCCGACAAGCTGAGCCCAACACAAAAACACCAGTTTGAGGAGCAAGGAAAGTATGTCAGTTGAAGCGGGGGCGCTGATGATCGGCGCGCAAGTGCAAGGCAAAGTGCGGCATTTGGGCATGTATGGGGCATTGGTAGATATCGGTACGGGGCAAGATGCCTTGTTGCATATATCGCAGTTGAACGCGGACGAAAGCGGTGCCAGCATGCAGCCAGGCGCAGAAATCACCGCCTTTGTGTATAAGACGCGGCGCGATGGACATGTCGCGTTGACCTTCGAGAAACCGCCCGCAGTGCCGTGGGCGACCATCAGACAGGGCAATACTTACACGGGTGAAGTCATCCGCGTAGAAGATTTTGGCGTATTTGTCGACTTTGGCGCGGAACGACCCGGCATGGTGCATGTATCCGAGATGGCCGATGGCTATGTTCGCTCACCCAGCGATGTCGCAGCGGTGGGGCAAGCAGTCGAAGTACGTGTCATCAAAAAGAGCGGTCGCCCGCGCAAGATCGACCTGACGATGAAGCAGCCCGAAGAATCCCTCGTGATCGAAGAAGACGAAGACGAGGCTCTGCCCACCTCGATGGCGCAAGCCTTCCAACGAGCGATGCAAAGTGATGGCGGTCCAAGCGCACATCAAGGCGGACGCCAGAACAACCGCCGCAATCACCGCCGCCAGCAAGAGGATATCCTGGCACGGACCCTGCGTGGCGCGCCTCGCTGATCCGCTCCTATAAGCTGCGATACACGCGGTAGACGATCGTGCCGAACAGCAGCGTGAAGTTCAGTTCGTGCGTCAGACACCAGGGACAGAGCGCTTGCAGCAAACCCACCTGGACATAGACCAGCCACATCGAAAAAAGCCAAGCGAAGAGCCCGATGCCGAAGATGAGCAGGCTGCCATTCTCGCGCAGGAAGTCTACGCGCGTTTCCAGCAGCAGCAGCGCGCCGATGATGGCATATACCGCCCAGCCCAGATAGGCGATTGGTATGCCAACCAGTTCTGAATAGCGGCTGTTTAGCACGACATTGCAGTCGAATGCGCCGGCTTCTACGCAAACAGCGGGCACATCGGTCAATTTCAAATAGCTCAAATACGACGCGACCACCAGGCCGATCACGACCAGCAGCATCTGAATTCGGCGAATATCGCGCATGGCTGTCATCCTCGCTGTCTACTCGAACGCTCGCAGCAGCAGCACCGGCAATTCGCTGCCAGCTGGCACAAGGCGCTGTCCTTCGGGGATGATGACCAGCCCATCGGCCAGCAGCATGGACATCAGCGCGCCGGAACTTTGGCTACCGGTGGAATGCGCCACAATGCCGTTGCCTTCGCGCGAAAGCCGCACGCGGTCATAGCTGCGCCGCCCGTCCGAGCGCATGTCGTCGGCGATGGTCGCCATTATCGTCTTTCTGCGCAGGTCGCGCCGCGCCAACTTCGCCAGGGCGGGCCGCACCAAGACTTCGAATGTCACCATCGCGGAAACGGGGTTGCCGGGCAAACCGAAGAAAGGAATGCCTTGCAGCGCGCCATAAGCCAGCGGCTTGCCGGGCCGCATATTGATGCGCCAAAAGTCAATGTCGCCCAGCTCGTCCATGACTTCCCGCACCAGATCGGCCGCTCCGACCGACACGCCGGCGCTGCTGATGATCATGTCGGGGTTGATGCCTAGGGCGCGGCGATACAAACTGCGGATCTCTGAAAAATTGTCGCGCGCAAAGGGCAAACGGATGGGGATGCCGCCAGCCTGCCGAATCAAGCCAGCCAGCGTATAGCTGTTGGTATCGCGGATCTTGCCAGCGCTCAGCGCTTCGTGCACATCGACCAGCTCGTCGCCGCTGCCCAGAATGACCACCTTGGGCTTGCGCACCACCTCGAAGCGCGCGCAGCCGATCGCCGCCAGCATGCCGATTTCCGCCGGTTGGATGATTGTGCCCGCTGGCATGATGGTCGTGCCGCGCTTGATATTCTCGCCTTGGCGGCGGATATTCGCGCCATACGCATAGCTGTCATAGATCTGCACTTCACCGGGTGGGTCTGGACTGCTGCCTTTGCGCCAGTTGTCATCGGTATCTTCGACCGGCACCACCGCACTGCAGCCAACTGGAATCGGCGCGCCAGTCATGATGCGGGCGGCTTGCCCCGGCTGCAATGTCTCTGTTGGCGTTGCTCCCGCCGAAATATCCTGTGTGACGCGCAAGGCAACTGGCTGCGGCCCGCTGGCCTTGATGCTGTCTTCGTGGCGGATGGCGTATCCATCCATGGCCGAATTGTCAAAGGGCGGCAAGTCGAGTGGGGCTACGATGTCGGCGGCGATGACGCGATCCAGCGATTCGGCCAGCGTGATACACTCGCTGTCCAGCGGCTGCATATCTGCCAGTATCTGCTCCAGCGCGGTATCGACATTGAGCAATTGCGACATTTTGTGGCGCTCCAACTGCGAAATCGCCAGGGCATTATAGCATACCCGCCAATCGCCTCTAGACGCGAGCTGCATTATCCCCAGGCAATCGCATCAAAACAACATCCGGCTACGACAGCGCCGAAGAATGCAGATGCTAACACAGAGGTCATGGAGAGCACAGAAATAGACGCAAGTAAGCAATACAATAAATTAACCACCGAGTACACCGAGAGAAAAGCAAAGGATTATATCAGTGAAACCAAGTAAGTCGTGCGACAAACGGGCAACGCCGATCAAATACGAAATTCGTAGGGGCGAGTCAACGCCTCGCCCGCCATGTCGATGTTGATCAAGTGGGCGAGTCAACGCCTCGCCCCTACGACGTTTCATCATTATGTTGCATTGCTTTATTGGTCTTACTTCTGTGCGCCCAGTGCCTCTGTGGCAAACAAGCAATTCGTTGCGATTGCCCTGAGCCCGTTAGTTCCCGCCCTTGACAGCGCCATGGATCGCGCTATACTCTTGGCAAGATGCGAAGAAATCACAATTCGACCTTGTGTTAGGGGCTCAGGGACTGTGCTCTCTGTTGCCTTGTTTGTATTGGAAATCGTGCGTCGGCACGGCATCCGTTCAGCGACTTTCGGTTCATAGCATGTCAGCGCAGAGGAGGTTGGTCCTTGGAGGCTCGAGACTTTAGCGCATTGCGCATCAGTTTGGCTTCGCCCGAGCAGATCCGTTCGTGGTCGTACGGCGAGGTGACCAAGCCGGAGACGATTAATTATCGGCGGCTGCGTCCCGAGATGGATGGGCTGTTCTGCGAGCGCACTTTCGGTCCAACGCGCGACTGGCAGTGTTATTGCGGAAAGTACAAGAATATCCGTTATCGGGGCATCGTCTGTGACAAATGCGGCGTCGAGGTGACTCGCTCGTCTGTTCGCCGCGAACGGATGGGACATATTGAGCTCGCCGCGCCTGTCGCCCATGTCTGGTATACGCGGCGCGTCCCCAGCTATCTGGGCTTGCTGCTGGATGTCAGCCGGCGCAACCTGGACCGTGTGCTCTACTTCGCACAATATGTCATCACTCAGGTTGACGAAGACGCTCGCAAACGAGCGATTGCCCGCATTCATCAGGAGCTGGAAAACAAAGAAATCGAGCTCAAGGACGAAATCGACGAGCAGATGGCCGAGCTGCGGGACAAGCGCGATCGTGCCGCCGCGGAATTCGACAGGCGGGTCGGCGAAATCGACCAGCACTTCGAAAAAGAGCGAGATCGTTTGAGTGATGCGGCTGTCAGCGAAGGGCGCACCATCGAAGACAGCATATCCAACCTGCTTGGACAGGTCGCGTCGGGCCAGATCCGCCTGGAATCGGCTGGCAAAGTCGTCGTTGAGCGCGGTGAAACCATCACCAGCGATCATGTCAGCCGCATGCAAGAGATGGTCGCCGAATACCTCAGCGCGCTGGAAACCGAGATGGCGGCGCTGAAAACCGAGGAGATTCAAAAGGTCAGCGGCGATATCGACCAAGCCAACGCCGATGTCGAAAGCGCCATGGGCGGGCATTTGGCTGAGCTGGACGAGAAAATGAACGAGCTGCGCACCAATGCCGAGACGCAGCTGACCGAACTTTCGGAATTGCAAGCCTTGCAATTCTTGTCGGAAAGTCGTTACCGCGACTTAAAAGGCAAGTTTGGCAATGTCTTCCAGGCGGATATGGGCGCAGAAGCCTTCCACGAAATCCTCAAGAACCTCGACCTGAAGAAGATGGAAGAGGAACTCTGGCACGAGGTGCGCACGACGCGCTCCAAGCAACGCGCCCGTAAAGCCACCAAGCGTCTGGGCGTGGTCGAACGGCTGGCGAAGAGCCGCGAAACTGTCGTCGATAGCGACCGCGACAAAAGGGGCAACGAACCGGATGGCAACCGTCCGCAATGGATGATCTTGACCGTGCTGCCGGTCATCCCGCCCGACCTGCGCCCGATGGTGCAGTTGGATGGCGGTCGATTTGCCACCAGCGATTTGAACGACTTGTACCGCCGCGTCATCAACCGCAACAACCGACTCAAGCACCTGCTCGATCTGGGCGCGCCCGATGTCATCGTGCGCAACGAAAAACGCATGCTGCAAGAGGCGGTCGACAGCCTGATCGACAACAGCCAGCGCGGCAAAGCCTTGAGCCGGCGCGGTCGCCGCGAGCTGAAATCGCTGAGCGATATGCTCAAAGGCAAGAAAGGTCGCTTCCGCCGCAACCTGCTGGGCAAGCGCGTCGATTATTCTGGGCGCTCGGTAATCGTCATTGGTCCCAAACTCAAGCTGCATCAGTGCGGTCTGCCCAAGTCGATGGCGCTGGAATTGTATCGCCCCTTTGTCATCAGCAAGCTGGTGGAATACAACTACGCCAGCAATGTCAAAGGCGCAAAACGCATCATCGAACGCGAACAGCCCGAAGTCTGGGAAGTGCTGGAAGAAGTCATTCAGGATCGACCGGTGCTGCTAAACCGCGCGCCAACGCTTCACAGGTTGGGTATCCAGGCTTTTGAGCCGCTGCTGGTCGAGGGCAAAGCCATCCAGATTCATCCCCTGGTTTGTTCGGCCTTCAACGCCGACTTCGATGGCGACCAAATGGCTGTGCATGTGCCCTTGAGCGAGCCGGCTGTCAAAGAAGCCCGCGAGTTGATGATGAGCACACGCAACTTGCTGAAGCCTTCCGATGGCGCGCCGATTGTTGGACCCGCCAAAGACATGGTGCTGGGCAACTACTATCTGACCATGGACCCAACAGTCGAAATTGTGGCTTTGCGGTCGCGCGCCGACGAATTCCGCAGCGAGCAGACGCTCTATTCGGGAAAGTACACTGTCGGCATCGCCGAACGCTCCAATGGCTATTACTACGCGCAGTTCCGCCAGATCCCGCAGACGCAGCTATTCGCGGATGAAGCGACCACCGACTCCAACGGCCGTCAGCGCATCATCAATTCGGCAGTCGACCGGACTGTCAACGCGGTATTGGCTGGCGAAGTCGATTGTTTGCTGGCGAATGCCTACGAGATGCGCAAATACCTGCGCGAGCGCAAGCTGGAAGACCAGCTCGAGATCACCAACTTGCACGAGCGACGCGTGGTGGTCGATATGGACGAAGTGGAATACCTGTATCGCATCGGCTTGGTCGACTTGCACACGCCCATCTTGCTGGGCAATGTCTATGACGACCGCTCGCCACAAGATGAGCCGGAGATTTGCACCATCGGCCGGGCGATCTTCAACCGCATCTTGCCCGACGAAATGCGCTTTGTGCAAGAAACCATGGGCAAGAAGGGCTTGCAGCAGCTAGTCGCGCGCTGCTATCAAGTCATCGGCGCAGACCGGACCACCGAAGTGGTCGATGCCGTGAAGAATTTCGGCTTCCATTATGCGACCATCTCGGGCACGACAATCGCTGTCAGCGACTTGTCCACGCCAGATGAGCGTCAAGATATCATGCAGCAGGCGGACTTTGTCGTGCGGCGTGCCGAACGCGATTATCGGCGCGGGCTGATGACGCAGGAAGAGCGCTATCAGATCACAGTCGATGAGTGGACGCGCGCCAAAGACGACTTGCAAGACCAAATCGAAGTCACGCTCGATCCGTATGGACCCATCGCCATCATGGCGCGTTCCGGCGCGACCAAAGGCGGCTATGGACCCATCACGCAACTGGCTGGCATGCGCGGCCTGATGGCAGACGCGGCTGGTCGCATTATCGAGCTGCCCATCCGCAGCAACTTCCGCCAAGGCTTGAACACGCTGGAATATTTCATGTCTTCAAATGGCGCTCGCAAAGGCTTGGCGGATACGGCCCTGCGCACAGCCGATGCCGGCTATCTGACGCGGCGTCTGGTGGATGTCGCGCAGGATATGATCGTCAATCGCATCGACTGCAACACCGTCAACGCGCTGGAAATCCGGCGCAGCGATGACATCGGCGGGCAATCCATCAGCGAGCGCATAGTCGGGCGTTGCGCCGCGGTCGACCTGAGCGATCCCGACTCGGACGAATTGATCGTCAGCCGCAACGAAATGATCGATGAAGAAATCGCCGAGCGACTGCAGCAATCGAGCCTGGAAACGATCGCTGTGCGCAGCCCGCTGACCTGCGACCTGATCCACGGCTGCTGCGCATTGTGTTATGGGCGCGATCTGGGCACGGGCGAAATGGTCAATATCGGCGCGGCGGTCGGCATCATCGCGGCGCAATCCATCGGCGAGCCTGGCACCCAGCTGACCCTGCGAACTTTCCATGCGGCTGGCGCGGTCTATGCCCAAGGCGATATAACCAGTGGTCTGCCTCGCGTCGAAGAATTGTTCGAAGCTCGCCGCAAGCCCAAAGGCGAGTCGGTGATGACGGAGCACGGCGGCATCCTGCGGCTTTCTGAACGCGAAGATGGCGCGCGCATCGCCAGCGTCATCGACGAGACGATGGAAAGCGAAGTGCATGTCGTGCCCGAAGGCTGGGAAATCAAGGTCGAGGACGGGCAAGAAGTCAAAGCGCGCGCGGCGCTGGCCACCGACGGCAAAGACAAGCTGACGGCTGCCATGAGCGGAGTCATCCACCTGGAAGAAGGCACCATCTTCATCCGCAAGGAAATCCGCGAAGAGAACGACTACGAAATCCCCGCCAACGCGCGCCTGCGCAAAGAAATCTATGATGGCATGGAGATTGCGCCGGGCGAACAGCTCACCGAAGGCTCCAAGAGCCCGCATCGCGTCTTGCAGGTGCAGGGCACCGAAGCCACCCAGCTATACCTGCTCAGCGAGATTCAGGAAGTCTATCGCAGCCAGGGCGTCAATATCGCCGATAAGCACTTTGAGACTGTCATCCGCAAGATGATGTGCAAGGTGCAAGTCACCAAAACGGGCGACAGCGATCTGTTGCCAGGCGACTTGATCGACGAGCGCAAGCTACGCGAGATCAACGAATCGCTGCGCGCCGAGGGCAAAGAAATCTGCAGCGCTTCGCCAGTCTTGTTGGGCATCACCAAAGCCGCGCTGGAAACCGACAGCTACCTTTCCGCCGCCAGTTTCCAGCACACCATCAAGGTCTTGGCCGGCGCAGCCATCGAAGGGCAGATCGACCCGCTGCATGGCTTGAAAGAGAATGTCATCATTGGCAAGCTCATCCCGGCCGGCACCGGCTTCCACGCCTATCAAGACCGCGAGGCTGTCGCGCCCATCGCCACGCTTGAGGAACAAGGCGCGCTTGAGCCCGAACCGGTGGTCGATTTCGACGACTTCGAACGGCTGATTCTCAGCGAGATTTAGCCCCCACCACATACCCCTCCTTCCATCTGAGGGAGGGGCTTCAAATCCTACAGAATCGCTGAAAAACTCCTTTCCCTCGGTATGGGGGAAGGGCACCGGAGCTTGGCTATTATATCCAAACAAGTAGACACTTCTCAGTATGTCCATTAATGTAATGCAACAATAGCAAGGAACTTCGTAGGGGCGACCCTTGAGTCGCCCACATGGTTAATGTCGACATAATGGGCGAGACAAGTCTCGCCCCTACAGATTTCCAAACTGAGTAGAATTGCCCTTTTTCGCATGACTTTGTCGGTCTTACTTCTCTTGGCCGCGCGTTTGACAGCAATTCCATTTGCCGTCTACAATGGTGTCGCTGTGCCTGTCGGTCCGCGCGGCACCCGTCTGTTTGCTATTCGATAATCGCTGAGGTCGCTCGATGCCCGATCGTTCGATTCATCAAGTCGCAATCACAAGCGAAATGCGCGATGCTTATCTGAGCTATGCCATGAGTGTGATTGTGTCGCGGGCGCTGCCAGATGCGCGGGATGGCTTGAAACCCGTGCACCGCCGTATCTTGTACGCCATGCACGATATGGGTGTCGGCGCGGGCAGCTCGCACAAGAAGAGCGCGCGCATCGTTGGCGAGGTGATGGGCAAGTATCATCCGCACGGCGATGCGGCGGTCTATGACACCATGGTGCGCATGGCGCAAGATTTTTCCATGCGCTATATGCTCATCGACGGGCAGGGCAATTTTGGCAGCATCGATGGCGATGGCGCGGCCGCCATGCGCTATACGGAAGCGCGTATGGCGAGCATCGGCGGCGAATTGCTGGTCGATATCCACAAAGACACGGTCGATTTCGCCGACAACTTCGATGGCACGCTCAACGAACCGACTGTGTTGCCCGCCATGCTGCCCAACTTGCTGGTCAATGGCGCGTCTGGCATCGCCGTTGGCATGTCCACTAATATCCCGCCGCACAACCTGGGCGAGGTCTGCGCTGCGCTGCGCTACTTGCTCGACCAGTGGCATCGGCTGGATGAAATTGATGTCGACGAGCTGATGCGCTTTGTAAAGGGACCCGACTTTCCCACCGGCGGCGTCATTTATGCGCGACGCGGCAAAGACGATATGCTGCGCCAAGCGCTGGCGACCGGGCGCGGCAAGATCACCCTGCGCGCCAAGGTTCATGTCGAAGATATGGGCGGCGGCAAGTCGCGCATTATCATCAGCGAGCTACCATACCAGACCAACAAGACGACTCTGATTGAGCGCATCGCCATGCTGGTCAATGCTGGGCGGCTGAAGGGCTTGGCAGATATGCGCGATGAATCCGACCGCCAGAATGCTGTCCGGCTGGTCATTGAGTTGCAGCGCAATGTGGATGTCACGGCTGTGCTGGCGCGCCTCTTCAAGCTGACGCCGCTGCAGAGCACATTTGGCATCATCATGCTGGCGCTGGTCGATGGGCAGCCGCGTCTGCTCACATTGAAGCAGGCGCTGCGCGTATATCTCGAGCATCGTCTGGAGGTCTTGCAGCGCGGCAGCCGCTATGACTTGGCGCGCGCCACCGAACGAGCGCATGTGCTGGAAGGATTGCTGATCGCGCTGGACAAGCTGGACGCCGTAATCCAGACAATCCGCAAGTCGCGCAGCAGCGAAACCGCCCGCCGCAATCTCGTCAAGCAATTTAAGGTGAGCGAGCTTCAAGCCAGCGCCATCCTGGATATGGCTCTGCGGCGCCTGGCTACTTTGGAACGCAGCAGAATCCGCAGCGAATACAAAGCAACGCGCCAGCAAATTAAAGCACTGGAGGCGCTGCTGGCCGATCCGCAGCGGCAACGCGCGCATATTGCCGAGGCATTGGCGTCGGTGCAGCAACAATATGGCGATCCACGCCGCACCATCATAGCCGATGGCGAGGCTAGCGATGTTTCGCAAGCCGACTTCTTGGTGCCAGAAGAAGCGACCGTCGCTTTGTTGAGTACGCGCGGTCAGCTGGGACGTACACCACAAGCCGAACCACCACGCGTCACAATCGCCACCAAGGACCCACCGCGTTGGTTGCAGCACAGCACAACGGGCCAGATCATGTATATTTTCGCGGATGATGGCGATTGCGCCACCGTGCCCGTCCAGCAAGTCCCGCAGGTAGAAAGCGCCGGTGAAGGCATGCAGTTCAGCGATCTGTGCGCCTTGCAGCCTGGGCAGCGCGTCGTTTCGTTCTTGTGTCTGCCCGCCTCGCTCCCGTTCGGATTCGTCTGCCTGGTTACGGCTGGCGGACAGGTCAAACGCCTACCTGTGGGAGAATTGCCCGGCGTGATGTCGGCGGCCTTCAGCGTGATGAAAATGGCGCGCAAGGACAAGCTGGTTGCCGTTTTGTACACGGGTGGCGATGACGAGTTGCTGCTGACGACAGCGCGCGGTTATGCGATCCGCTTCAGCGAGCAGGATGTGCGCCCGACAAGTTTGACGGCTGGTGGCGTGCGCGGTATCGATCTTGCTAACGATCGCGTCGTTTCTGCCATCTGCGTATCGAAGCATGCATCTCATTTTTGGTATATCGATGCGCTAGGATTTGCCAATACCAAGCTGCTGGAGCAGATCGGATTGCAGGGTCGTGGCGGCAAAGGCAGACTACATTGCAAATCCGAATCCCCTGGTGAATTTGTGGCGACGGCAATCGGAAAAATTACGGACACGCTTCTGGTCATAACCAGTCGAGGCAAGGCGAAATACATGACGCTGGGTTTGTCAACAACGGTGAGGCTAAGTCCAAAAGGTATTGAGCCTGTGATCGCCCTGCGCGACAAAGAAACGGTGGTCGGCGTCGCTCGCTACAACCATCGCCTGCACATTCGCGCCGATATGCCCGAGTCGGCTCGGCTGGAATCGGCCTTGTCCGCGGCCGAGTCTGCGCCAGCTGCGGGCGACCCCAGCTCAAACGGAGCCGATGCTAGCCTGGCGCTAGACGACTAGCCAGCGTCTGCAACTCCTCGTCATATTGCGGCGCAATCCGCGACCAGTCATAATTTGCAGCTTCTGCCCGCAGCTTGTCCGTGTCCACGAGCGCGCCGCCAGCCAAGTGATATGCCAGTTGCGCCGTCAATTTGTCCCGCGCGTATAAACAGGTTTGCTTGAGCTCGTCCGGCAGCAGATGCGGATAATTGAGGCGGTTAGGCAGAATGGGGATGCAGCGACAATACATCGCCTCGCAAATAGCCGCGCCGAAGAACTCTTGCCAGGCGCTGCTGACGACATAATCGGACCGCCACAGCCAGTGCGCATACTCGGCGAAGGACTCCGCATAACCCAACTGGATGATTCGGTCGCCAAGCTGTTCTCGCAGCTTGCGAAAAGCCGCCGGCATCTCGCCAAATCGCTCGCCCAAGATCACCACTTGGAAGTCGAAGTTGCTCTCCGCTAGCTGAATCAGGCTGCGTGCGAAGGCATCGGGATTTTTGTCGGCTTCCCAGCGGTGATTCCACAAGATGAGCGGCGGCGCGCTATCGGGCTTTTCAGCGCGGTGCGCATCGAATCGGCGCAGGTCGATGCCCAACGGCAGCACCTTCGACTTGTGGCGGATGGTCTCTATGCTCGCAAGCTCGTTGTAATCGGCGAAGTGCTTGAGCATGCGCGGCAGTTGCGCCATGAAGTCGGTTTGGTGATATGCGCTGTTGAAGTAGACGGCATCGGCTGTCAGCGCGCTGATGTAATTGATGAATCCATACCGCCAGCCATGCCCTTGTCGCTGGTTTTGCGGGTATGAGAGTTGGTTCTCGTGCAGGTAGAGCGCCAGCGGCACATCGCCCAGACGCCGAAATGTCAGCGCGCGGAAGGTCGACAAGTCGATCAGGCTGGAAGCGAGGATCAGGTCGGGCTGGGATTGCAGCAGGCGCGCAAAGCTGATGGCAGCGCCTTGCATGCGCCACTTCCAGAATTGAGCGGGTAGCGTGAGCAACTCGATTTCGTGGCGTGAATGACGCTGGTAGCCATTCGCCCATGCTTTGTGGCTGCCGCCATAATAACTTTCCAGCAGGGCAATGCGCATGAATCGTCGCGCTCAGTTGGAATGACGCCGCCGCGCTTCCAGCACATCGTGCAGCATGTCCAGCTTTGTCAATATGCGCGTGAGCTGCTGGTTGTTGGCGATCTCGAGCTGCAGCTTGAGCCGGGCATAGTGCTGGCTGGTCGTCACATCAACAGATGCGATATTGACGCGCTGGTCGGCGATGATGGTGGTGATCTCGCGCAGCAGGCCTTCGCGGTCATAGGCGATCACTTCGACCGGCACGAGGTAATGCTGCTCATCTTCTGATGTGCCCCAAGAGACTTCGATCAGGCGTTCAGTTTCGCGCAGGGCATTGATATTGGGGCAATCGGAGCGATGCACGGTGACGCCGCGGCCGCGCGTAATGTAGCCGATGATATCGTCGGCGGGCATCGGCGAGCAGCAGCCAGCCAGATTGACCAGCAGACCGCCAGCGCCCATGATGCTGACGCCCTTGGCGGCGTTTGTGCCGGCGCGTTTGCTGCGCGGCTTTAGCAGGTCGGCATCGGTCTGGCTCTCGGCTGTTTTGCGCCGTTCTTCTTCCAGCACGCGGTTGGTGATTTGCGGACCCGTGACATCGCCCGCGCCGATTGCCGCCAGAAAATCATCCAGCTTGTCAAAGCCAAGCAGGCGCGCGACCGAATCGTAAGACATCTTTTCTTGCACGCCCAGCCGCTTCAGTTCGCGTTCCAGCGCATCTCGGCCTGTGGCGATGTGTTTGTCGCGATTTTGTTTGCGCAGCCACTGGCGGATCTTGCTGCGCGCCCGGTTGGTGACGGCGTAGTCGAGGTCGGGGTTGAGCCAGTCCATGCTGGGTCCGCCGCGCTTGGCTGTTAATATCTCGACCTGGTCGCCCATTTTTAGCTTGGTATTCAGCGGCACCAGGCGGCCATTGACCTTTGCGCCGCGGCAGCGATTGCCGATATCGGTGTGGATGTGATAAGCGAAGTCGATGGGTGTCGCGCCGACCGGCAAATCGATGATGTCGCCGTTGGGCGTCACGCTATAGACGCGATCCTGGAAGACTTCCGATTTGACGGTGTCGACAAATTGCGAGGCATCGTTGACCTCGGGACCGAATTCCATCAAACGGCGCAGATAGGCCAGGCGCTGTTCAAATGCCTGGTCGTGCCCATTCTCGCCTTCCTTGTAGCGCCAGTGCGCCGCGATGCCATACTCGGCGTCTTCGTGCATCTCCCAGGTGCGGATCTGCACTTCGACTGTCTTGCCAGCATCATCGTGCACGGCGGTGTGCAAGCTGCGATAAAAGTTGTCTTTGGGGTTGGCGATGTAGTCATCAAATTCGCCGGGGATGGGACGCCACAGATTGTGCACGATGCCCAGCGCCAGGTAACATTCTGGCAAGCTATCCACCAGCACGCGCATGCCGCGAATATCATAAATCTGCTCGAGAGGCAGGTCTTTGCGCGTCATCTTGCTATAAATGCTATAGATGTGCTTGGGGCGGGTGGTGATGGTGACTTGATGGATATTGGCGGCGCGCAACTCTTTGATGAGCCGCTCTTTTATGTCGCGCACATAAGTCTCTCGCTCGTCGCGCCGTTCGTCCAGCGCTTTGGCGATCGCGCGATAGGCTTCGGGATTCAAATAGCGAAAGCTGAGGTCTTCCAACTCCCATTTCATCTGCCAGATGCCGAGACGGTTCGCCAACGGAGCAAAGATATCGCGCGTTTCCACGGATACGGTGCGCTGTTTTTCGCGCGGCATATAACCCAGCGTGCGCATGTTGTGCAGGCGATCGGCCAGCTTGACCAGCACGACGCGCACATCATCGCCCATGGTCAGCAGCATCTTGCGGATGTATTCCATCTCGCGATTGACAGCGCTGGAGCGGCGGGAGTCGCTGTTGGGCGACACATTCTTCAGCGGCAGGTTCTTCAGCTTGGTGACGCCATCGACCAGTTTGGCAATCGTGATGCCAAATTCACGGCGCAGATCTGCAATCGTAAGGTCGGTGTCTTCGACGACATCGTGCAGCAAGCCGGCCGCGATGGTCTCGGCATCCATCTTCATCTCCGCCAATATGCTGGCGACCGCGACGCAGTGGGTGAAGTAGGGCTCGCCCGATTTGCGCATCTGCCCGCTGTGCGCGCATTCGGCACGTTGATACGCGGCGGCGATCAGGTCGATCTCGTTGGGCTGGCTCTTGGGAAGCCCGGCAAGCAGCGATGCCAGATCGCGAGAGTACAAATTGCTGGCGCTCACCATCATGCAGCTACCATTTGCGCTGATCCTGCGCCTAATTTACCACATCATGGCTGGGTTGTCGTCAAGTCGGCCGCAACCCCTTCCCGTTAGGACGGAGAGGGTAGCCAGTGCAATCCTCTCCCCGACCCGATAGGCGGACCGAGGCGGTGCCGGCGCATCAGCCATTGATCTTGTGCCGCAGGTAGGCATCGATGAATTCGCCCAGCCGCCCATCGAGCACGGCTGTCGCATTGCCGATCTCGACATTGGTGCGATGATCTTTCACCATCTGGTAGGGATGCAAGACATACGAGCGGATCTGGTTGCCCCAGCCGGCCTCGACATTTTCGCCTTTGAGTTCGGACATTTCCGCTTCCTGTTTAGCGCGTTCCATCTCGAAGAGGCGCGCTTTCAAAATCTGCATGGCGCGGTCGCGGTTCTGCGCTTGGCTGCGCTGGTTCTGACATTGAACGACCAGTCCCGTGGGCAGGTGGGTGATGCGCACGGCGGTGTCATTCTTCTGCACATGCTGTCCGCCCGCGCCACTCGCCCGATAGGTGTCGATGCGGATGTCGCGATCTGCTACTGTGATTTCTATGTCGCGCTGGATGTCGGGCCAGAGTTCGACTTTGGCGAAAGCGGTGTGGCGGCGTCTGGCGCTATCAAACGGGCTCAAACGCACCAGGCGATGCACGCCTTCTTCGCTCTGCAAATTGCCAAAAGCGTAGTCGCCTTTGACGCTGATGGTGACGCTCTTTAAGCCGGCTTCTTCTCCGCCACTACGATCTAAGACTTCGGCTTTGTAGCCATTCTGCTCGATCCAGCGCAGGTACATGCGCTCCAGCATTTCGGTCCAATCTTGGGCATCGACACCGCCAGCGCCGGCGTGAATGGCGAAGATGGCATTTTCGTTGTCATATTCGCCCGAAAGCATCGCTTCGCGCGACATGGCGGCGACGAGTCTTCGCAAAGCATCGGTCTCGGCTTCCAGCTCGGCATGCATATCGTCATCGGCGATCTCGACCAGCTCGATAGCATCCGCAAGGCGGGCGGCCAATCCGCGCCATTTATCGACCAGCGCATTTAGCCGGGCGAGCTGTTGCATGGTTTGCTGGGCAGATTCGGGCTCGTTCCAAAAGTCGGCTTGGCTGGCGGCGGTCTCTAGCTGGGCGGCGCGTTCGGCTTTCTCGGCGATGCCCATGCGCGCCATAAGTTCGTTGATCTGCGCTTGAAAGTCTCGCAGTTGGCTGGCGATATTGTCCATGGTCGCTGCTTTGCCTATCTGCCGTGATACCGCTGGCGCTGAAGCTCGAACAAAAGAACCGCGCCGCAAACCGAAACATTCAACGAGTCGGCTGCCCGGCCCGCCATGGGAATGCGCAGGCAACGATCGGCATGGGCCAGCCAATCTGCGCTCAGCCCTCGGTCTTCTGCGCCCAGCACAACGGCTGTCTTGGCGGCGAATTCCGCGTCATATAGGCTGCTGCCGCCTACATCGGCTGCGACGATCTCCAGGCCCGCGCCGACCAGGTAATCCAGCGCCTCGTCCGTGGTCAGCTGATAGATATTGTCCAGGAAGCATGCGCCTGTGCTGCTGCGGATAATGTTGGGATTATAGAGGTCCAGCGCACAATCGACCAGTAGCACCGCGTCGCAAGCGCTGGCATCGGCGCTGCGCATCAGTGCGCCGATATTGCCGGGCACGCGCAGATCCACCAGGACAAGCGCACTGTGTATGCATGCGCCCTCCATCCACAGCCGGCCCTTGGGCAGCTGGCTGCGCATGACTGCCAAGACGCCATCCGGATTGTCTCGATAGCTAAAGCGCCGCAGCAGATGGGTCGTAATCGTGTGAGTCTCGCAGTCCAGGTCGCCGATCTCGCCGAGTTCTGGACAGTGCAGCACAAACTCTGCCTGGTAGCCACAAGCCAGCGCGCGCCGCAAGTCTCGTTCGTAGTCGATGACAAAACGCGCTTCTGCCTCGCGCCCGCGTTTGCTGCGCAGCCGATTGACCAATTTCAGTTTGCTATTTTGCGCGCTGGTAATCTGCACGATTGCTGTCAATTCTCGGGGTCGTCGTCGAACAAGCTGTCGACGAAGAATTCGGGCGTGAAAAGCACCAAGTCGTCGATGGTTTCGCCCAAGCCCAGGTAGTGCACCGGCAGCTCCAAATCATGAAAGATCGAGAAGACCATGCCGCCTTTGGCTGTGCTGTCCAGCTTGGTGACGATGACGCCGCTGACGCCCGAGGCTTCTTGAAAGCTCTTGGCTTGCTCGATGGCATTCTGCCCGGTCGTGCCATCCAGCACCAGCAGCACCTCGTGCGGAGCCTCTGGCACCACTTTCCCCGATACCTCGCTGATTTTTGTCAACTCGCGCATGAGGTTGTAGTTATTTTGCAGCCGGCCCGCCGTATCAATGATGAGGATGTCAAAGCCGCGCGCTTTGGCGGCCATGGTCGCATCATAAACGACAGCGCCGGGGTCAGAGCCGGGACGATTGGCGATGACCGGCACATCGATACGCTCGCCCCAAGTTTGCAGCTGCTCGATAGCGGCCGCGCGAAAAGTGTCTCCGGCGGCGATCATGACCTTGCGCCGCGACAAGTTCTTCAGCCGATGCGCCAGCTTGGCGATGGAAGTGGTTTTGCCCGAACCGTTGACGCCGACCACCAAGATGATCGACAACTCGCGCCCAGAAATATCCAGCGCCGGCGGAAAAGACAGCAGCGCAGCCAGCTCGGTTTTTAGGGCATCGCGCAGCTGGTCGGTTTTGGTGAGGCCCTCGGCGCGCACACGGGCTTGCAAGGCGTCGACCACCTGCAGCGTGGTGTTGAAGCCGACATCCGCCTGGATCAGCAGCGTCTCGATATCGTCCCAGGTGTCATCGTCGATTTCGGTGTTGCCCAAGAGCTGCGAAATGCGCCCGAAGAAGGACTGGCGGGTTTTTGACAAACCGCGGCGAAAAATGCCCAATTGGCTGCTCCGATTTGTGCATGAATGCCAGCGCAATAGTATAACGCCCGCGCCCTAAATCGACAATCCGCGCGAAAAACTTGCTGTATGCTGATTATAGCGCGACCAACCAGCGAGACTGCGCTGATGAAATACCAGGATCAGCTTGATTTTGCTGCGCTACGCCAGTATGCTAAGGCATTGAATGACCGCGCAAAGCTGGCTGGCGCAGCAGGCAAAGTATCCGCGACCATGCTGCGCGATCGAATCCTGGAGTCTGGCGGACGCTGCGAATGGTGCGGCCGCAACCTGGTGGGCGAAGAGATCGAGCTGGATCATGTGATCAGCCTGGCGCAGGGCGGCGGCAATTCGCCAACCAATCTGGTGGTATCCTGCCCAGATTGCAATCGGCGCAAGGCTCAGAAGCATCCGGCGCGCTTTGCTGTGGAGATATTTAGCGAGACCGGCGTTCGCACCGACCTGATAACTCGCTTGCTGGCGCACTACCAGGTCGAAGCGTCCCTACAGTTGCCCTTGTTTTCCAAGACCAGCGATACGGGCAAGGGAGAGTCGGAACGCGATGCTGTCGCCGCAGATCCGCCGCAATACCGCTGGAAGGACTAGGCGCAAAAAGACAAACATAGCCGGAGCAATAATTTGGCATCTGCATCGAAAGAAAACCAAACAAATCCCCAGATGGACGCGTCCACCGACGCCGAAGCCTGGCAGAGTGTGCTTGAACTTTGCGGCGATGAAACCCGCGAAGGCATCCGACCCCCCAAAAACAAGCAAGCGTTGGAACAGCAGGTAGCCGCCCGCAGCTACACGGTCAAGCAGGCGGCCAAACTGGTAGGCGTTGATGGGCAGACGCTGCGCACCGCTGCGCAAGAACTGGCGCTGGATAGCTTCATCGATCCGCGCGGCAAACTGCGCTTCCCCGTGCGCACATTCCGCCCGACTGCCGCCGACCCCGACTTGCGCGAGATGATCGCCGGTTATATCCGGCTGCGCCCGGCCGATCTGCGCGGCGTATTGGCTGTGGACATGCGAACGCTCAACAACAGCATTCGCCAGGCGGGCCTCTCGCCCAAGCGCATCGTGTGGCGCGATGTCCGCGGATTGTGGGACTTGCCGGAGACATTCGCCGACTACGACCAGTTGTGCACTGGGAAACAATCCAGCGCGGGCAATGGCAACGGCAAAGTCAAGGCAAAGAGTCGCCGTGGTGGACGCCACCGCAAACGCCGCCAGCGCGAAGCCCGCAGCAAATTGCGCAACCGTCTTATTGATGCGTTCCCCAATTGGCGCAATGACTGGCGCGATCAACAACAGCTAACCCTGCACATCGGCGAGCCCAACAGCGGCAAAACGCACGATGCTTTGCAGGCGCTGAAATCGGCTGGATCGGGCTGGTATCTCGCGCCATTGCGGCTACTGGCCTACGAAATCTTCGACCGACTCAACGCCGAGGGCGTGCCCTGCAACCTGCTGACTGGTGAAGAGGCGATCGAGGTGGAAGGCGCAACCATCACCGCAGCGACCATCGAGATGTTTAATGCGCACGACAGCGGAGCATGCGTCATCATCGACGAAGCGCAGATGCTGGCGGACGCCGACCGCGGCTGGGCTTGGACGCGCGCCCTGATGGAGTGCGCCGCTCCAGAAATGCACATCATCGGTCCGCCCACCGCCCGCAAGCTGATCGAAGTGCTGGCTGCCGCCGCCGAGCTGCCTTGCGAACTGATCGAGCACCAGCGACTCGCGCCCATCGCTGTTGCCGAGCATCACTTCACGCTGGAGACACTGCCGCCTTCGACGATCTTGGTGGCTTTTTCGCGGCGCAATGTGCTGGACTTGAAGATGACCCTGGAACGCATGGGCAGGGCGGTCTCGGTTGTCTATGGCAGCTTGCCGCCCGAAGTGCGCCGTCGCCAGGCCGACCGCTTTGCCGAAGGCGAAACCGAGATCTGCATCGCCACCGATGCGGTGGGCATGGGCTTGAACCTGCCGGCCGATGTCGTCTGCTTTTATGAGACAGAGAAGTACGATGGCAAGAACGATCGCCGTCTGTATCCTGCCGAGGTCCACCAGATCGGCGGACGCGCAGGCAGATACGGCATCCGCGAGGCAGGGCTGATCGCCGCTACCACAAAAGACGACCTCGACATTATCCGCGAGCTTTATGCACAGGCACCGCCCGAGCTGAGCTATGCGCGCGTTGCGCCCACAGTCGATGACCTGACGCTCATTCCCGGCAGCCTGGCCGAGCAGCTGACGCGCTGGGCAGAGCTACAGTCGATACCCGATGAGCTGCGCGCGATCATCACGACAGCCGACATGGACGAACGCATCGAATTGGCGAAGATGCTGACCGATGACGAAATCAAGCGGCTGGGGCTGGAGCGAGCGCTGCAACTGGTCAATGCGCCGACCCGCAAGTCGACCCGCGCTTATTGGCTGGATTGCGCCTACATGATCATCGAAGGCTACCAAATGCCCTTGCCGCCCGCAGCGCCCGTGCCTATCAAAGATGGCGGCGATCTGGACGCGACCGAAGCTTGCATCGCCTGCGCAGATGTGTATTTGTGGCTTTCGCAGCGCAAGGAATTCGCCGACTGCGGCGAGGCGCATCACCAGGTGCGCGAAGAACGGCGCGAATGGTCGCTTTCGATCGACCAGGCGCTGCTGCTGAATCTCAATACGGGGCGGCGCTGTCGGACTTGCCGGGCGCGCCTGCCATCGCGGCATCGCTATCGCATTTGCGAAGACTGCTTCAAGCGGCGGCGGAATCGCGCAGCTTAGCTTCTATAGCCGCAGCAAGGCATCTCTGGCAGCTGCTTGCGCGGCGGCTCGTTTGCTCTTGCCCACGCCCCTGCCCAGCACTTTATCGCCGCTGCCGACTTCCACGCAGAAGCGCTTATCGTGCTCGGGTCCGCTGGTATCTGTCAGGCGATATTGTGGCGGAGGCTGCTGGCGGGCTAGCAGACGCTCGTGCAATTCGCTGCGGGCATCCAGGTGAAGGCGCTTGTCCAGCACTTCGTCCAGCAATTCCAGCAGCAGCGGCGTCAGGAATTTCTCCACGGCCGCCAGGCCCCGATCCAAATAGATCGCCCCGATGACCGCTTCAAATGCGCGGCATAAGGTGCTGCTCCGCTCGCGACCGCCGCTGCGTTCTTCGCCCACGCCAAAGCGCAGATACTTGCCCAGCTGGAGCTTCTCGGCGAAATGCGCCAGCGCCTCGGTCTTCACCAATGCCGCGCGCAACTGCGTCAAGTCGCCTTCGGTCATATGGGGATACCTTCTGTATAGCTGGTCCGCGGCGACCAGATCAAGCACGGCATCGCCCAGGAACTCCAGCCGTTCGTTGTCGCGCGGTTCGTCGGCCCCATCATATTCATTCACATAGGAACTGTGCGTCAGCGCGGTAGTCAACAGCTGCGGATCCAAAAAGTGTATGCCGAGCAGCTTTTCGAATTCGGATTGCGCGAGAGGTGGCGCTTTCATGATGTCGCGGCTTGTTTGTCGACAGCTGAGGGCTGATATTCGCCCTCGACCCAGCTTGTGCCGTCCGCGCCGACTTCTTTTTTCCACACGGGCACGATCTCTTTGAGGCGGTCGATGCCATACCGCGCCGCTTCAAAACAGCCGTCATCGCGATGTGGCGCAGAACAAGCGCAAAGCACGGTGCTTTCGCCCACTTGCAGCAGCCCCAGTCGCTGAATGATGGCGATGCCCTCGACCTTGCTCCAACGCGCGCGGATCTCCGCTGCGACCTGCTTCATCTTCGCAAGCGCCATCGCCTGGTAGGCTTCGTATTCCAGCCATTCGGTCTGCGGCAGGTGTCCGGCTTTGTCGGTCTCGCCGCGCACGATGCCCGTGAACAGGCAGACAGCGCCACAGCGAGGCGTTGTGATGGCAGCGATGATCTCGTTGTGGTCGAAAGGGGCGTCTGGCAGCCGAAAGATCTCGGGGCGTGTGCCAGCGGAGCCACCACTGACCGGCGGAAAAAAGGCCACTTCGTCGCCGTCCTGGAGCGCATCGCCATCAAATGCGAACTCTTCGTTGATGGCAGCCAGCGCCACTTGCAGATTCTGGCTGGCGGAGGGGTGTCTGCGCATCAATTCGCTGCGCAACCCGCCAATATTCTGCGCGCCTGCGTCCAAGTCAATCTCCAGCCGGCGCGCGCCAATTCGGTCACGCAGGGTAGCAAAAAACAGCACCGTAATCTGCATGACCAGCTTCATTCCTCAGCCATATAGTCGCCGCGAGAGCCGCCGCGTTTTTCCAGCAAACGGATATCGCCGATGCGCATGCCGCGGTCGACCGCCTTGGCCATGTCATAAATCGTCAGCGCCGCCACCGACACAGCCGTCAGCGCTTCCATTTCTACGCCGGTTTTGCCGGTCGTCTGCACGGTTGCGCGGATATCCACCGCATTCGCCGCTTCGTTTAGGCAAAGTTGCACGGCGATCTGCTCGATAGGCAGCGGATGACACAGCGGCACGAGTTCGCTCGCCCGTTTGGCCGCCATGATGCCGGCGATGCGCGCAACACCCAGCACATCGCCTTTTTTGAGTTCGCCAGCGCGAATGAGGCGCAGCGTTTGCGGCTGCATGCTGACTCTGCCCGCTGCGACAGCCACGCGCCGCGTCTGGGCTTTCGCGCCGACATCGACCATTTGCGCGCTGCCATCTTCAGTCAGGTGCGTCAATTGGCTTTTTGTCATCTGTTTCCACCGCCCGGGCGAAAAATTCTGCGACCTGCGCCGCCAGTTCGTCAGCGTCTATCTGCGCCGCATTATGCCACACTATGCCGTTGTCGTGTCCTCTGAACCAGACATCCTGCTGGCGGATGAAGTCGTGCGTGCTGAACTTCGTCCGTTCAATGGCTTCGTGCAATTCTATGCCGTCCAGCAGATGCGCCGCCATCTCGCTATAGCCCAAGCCACTCATGGAGGGCAGCCGCCGCTGGTAGCCCATGTCCAACGGGCGCGCCACCTCGGCCACGAAGCCAGCGGCGATCATGGCGTCAACGCGGGCATCGACGCGCGGATACAAGACCTCTCGCGGCAAACGCAAACCAAGCCTCAATATGCGCCAGGGCGGCGCTCGCTTGACTTGCAGCTGGCTGATTGGCGTCCCCGTCAGCATCTGCACTTCCAGCGCGCGGATGACGCGGCGGATGTTGTTGGGATGAATGGCATCGGCAGCGGCGGGATCGACCTGGCGTAGGCGTTGATGCAGGGCGGCGGGCGAATTGCGCTCGGCGAAATCCTCCAGCTCGGCGCGCAGTTTCGCATCGGGCGGGACGCGGGGGATCGACCAGCCTTCTTCGACCGCGCTGATGTATTGCCCGCTGCCGCCGACCAGCATAGGCAATTTGCCGCGCGCCTGGCAGTCTGCGATAGCGAGATTCGCCGCATCCTGATATTCCGCCAGGCTCAGCTTGTGGTCGGGCGCGACCAGGTCAATGAGGTGATGCGGGACGAGCGCTTGCTGGGCTGGCGTGGGCTTGGCGGTGCCGATATCCATGTAGCGGTAAATCTGCCGACTGTCCGCGCCGATGATTTCGCCCTGCAGCCGCTGCGCCAATTCGATGGCCAGTTGCGTTTTGCCGACGCCCGTCGCGCCCAGGATGATCAGCAACGGCGCCTTACCAGTCAAATGCATCCTCTACATGGGCGATAGTCGCCGATCCATTCGGCCCCAAAGCGATGGCGATGACATCAACGCGCCAGGGCGAATCGGAGTCGATGTCATTTTCGTGCAGATAACGATAAGCGGCATTCAGCAGGCGCTGGCGTTTGTTGGGCGTGATGCTGGCCAAAGCCGCTTCGGTGCTGGCATCGCGCCGCGTCTTGACTTCGACGAAAGCCAATATGCCTCGCCCCCGCGCTACGATGTCCAGCTCGCCATCAATGCAGGCCCAGTTGCTGTGCAAAATCGCATAGCCCTGCCGCCGCAGGTAGGCTCGCGCCATCTGCTCGCCGCGAAGCCCAAGCGCCTTGTTGCTTTGCATTGCGCGATCCTTGTCGATTGGCAGACAGTGTAGCACAAGCCCGGCCTGACTATCTAAACTGGCATGATGACAGTGCAGACGAATCTGCGGTCGCAGCGGCGTCTCAATATCTCCAACAATGTAGTTCAACAACAGGAAAAGCATCGTGGGAGCGCACACTAGCCCATATCCGACCGCCTGAGTCTACCCCAGCCCCTCCCCGAATTGTCTGAGGGAGGGCAGCCGCTCACCCGCAAGCCCCGACCGCCGTCACATATTGAGCGCTGACCCAGTCTGTCGCGCCGCGATAATCGCCATAGAGCCAGTCGTTTGTGCGCGCTTTCGCCGTCAGCGCCACGAAGGCAGGCAAGACGCGCAGGATATTTTGGCAGGGCGTCTCGCGGAAGTTCAGCGCGTAATTCAGGCTTGTCAGGCAATTTTACTTGATTCTTACTTTTGCCAGTCTGTGGCGCTTAGGGAGTGAAAGATCCGCCGCCACCGCCGCCCAAGCTGCCGCCGCCACCCGCTCCGCCAATACCGCCTGCGCCACCAATGCCACCACTGCCGCCGCCCACGCCGCTAGAGCCAATGCCGATGCCGGTGTAATGACTCTGGCGTTGATGGAGCATCTGTCCATAATAGTATCTATCCCGCGAACCCCGCGAACGCTCCCTAAGGCTGTCGGCAAGCGCGATGGCGAACATATTGCCAGCGGTGACATACAACTGTAAAGCCGCCAGCAGGCTGAATCGTAGGCTGTCGGTCGGCTCAATCTGCAAGTTGGCGTCGGCGGCCAAAGCGGCGATGGATTCTCGATGAAGGGCGGCCAGCGCGCTGAAGAGCAGGATCGAGAAGTAGCTGAAAATATAATCAAAGGGCGCGCCAGCCAGCAGTTTGTTGGCCAAGTGGGCGATGAGCAGACCCAGCAGCGTCATCAAGACGAAGCTGCGCCCGCGGCTGAAATCGAGCCGAGTCCGCCAGCCGATCAAGGTCATTAAGCCGAAGAGGCAAGCGCCGCTCAAACTGGCGGAGACGCTGCCGCTGACAGTGGGATAAAACAGCATGGAGAACACAGTGACCAAGGTGAAGCCGGTCAGGGCTGAATACAAGACGAAAAACGCGCCGGCTTGGGTCGGCGAGAAACGGCGCAGCTTTCGATCCAGAATGAAGGCGATGGCGAGGTGAGCAATGATGACGACAAGTCCTCCGAGATCGGGGTAAAACGGGCTGGCGTGCAGGGCGCTGGCGACCGTCGCCGTGATGCCCATGCCCACCCACATCCAAGCGAAGACCAGGCGCATTTCGGTGTTGAACCGCGCCTTATCCAGCGGCTGCGGCTCGCCCTTCGCCAGCCTCGCGTATCGCTTGCTTTTGCCGTAAGCGCGCATGCTCTTCCCTTCATATCGTAAAACAATCATAACATAGTTTAGCCAGAGTTTTCTATTGTAGCGGGATAGTTTCCAGTGCAATCACACAAGAAAACGGCTATCCCCTGCAACAGCGTAAGAATCCAAATAAACCATCGAGGGGCGCGTAGGCATAGCCCTTCTACACCGAGTTGAATGAGAAGACCGAGTGAATCAACTCTCTGTGCTCTCTGTGTTTTCTGTGTTCTCTGTGTCGAAAAATGCGCAGTACTTTGTTGGTTTCTACTTCTGTGCCCTCATAATAACTCGGCGGTCCTATTTTTCATTACTTGCTTGATTTCACTTCTGTGGCGATCCATCGGCATAGCATATTGAAAAGCCTGTGTTTTCCGCTAGCATCGGCGGCTTGAAAGGATGCAAAACGACAAGGGAGTCCGAATTCATGATGGATATGACAACAGCAGTCGCGCTGGGCGTGGCGGCCAGCATCATCGGCTTGATTTTCGCGCTTTGGCAGCGGAGTTATGTGCTGGCGCAAGATGC
>DAOUJB010000408.1:0-6611 GCA_034423155.1 Anaerolineae bacterium
GGGGGGGGGGGGGGGGGGGGGGGGGGGGGGGGGGTAAATGGCAGGGACTTCCGCGCCGCGGCTGCCATCGTCCCTATTTGCGAGATCGCTGTTTTGATACGCATGTCTGAAAACCCTATTGAATGAGTCATTATAGCTATTAGAGTATCATTTCTGATATTTGTCAAGCGATTGGGGGGAAGATCGCCCAGGGCAATCGCGGCGAGATTTGGCGCGGCGGCATCTGTGATACAATGCGCGACCGTCGGGCAGGTTGATGGGGAGGAAACGCTGCAACGGACAATCGCGTTTCTGCAAAAGATCGCCCGCTGGCTAGTTGGCAGTTTGATCTTGTGCGCGGGCTTGGCTTGGGCACAGCCTGCGGATACGGGCGTGCGGGCAGAAGCCATGGGCAGCGCCAACCTGCGCGCCGCCGCCACAATCGAATCGCCCATCGTCGGCGAGATCCACATGGGCAGCCGCTACCCCGTCATCGGGCGCAGCGAATTCTATCCCTGGCTGCTGCTGGGCGAGCCGGGTTCACAGTTGCCCATAGGCTGGGTATTCGAAACGCTGGTGACCGTCGATGGCTGGATTGGGCGCGTGCCACTAAGCCTGTTGGTCGTGAACGAAACGCCGCCAACAGCTACCCCAGCGCCGGAAATCCCGCAGTCAGATGCATCGGCAACGCCCACGCCAACTGCCAGCGCCTGGACGGTTTTTGGCATCGTGCGCGGCGAGGTGAACATCCGCCATGGTCCCGGCGTTGATTATCCGCGCGCCGGTGTGGCAGTTGCTGGCGACCGCTTCGAGATCAGCGGCTATCACACGCAGTTTCCCTGGCTGCGCATCGTCTATGCAGCCAGCGCCAATGGCCAAGCCTGGATCGCGCGCGACTTGCTAGAGGTCAGCGGCGACATCTTCACGACCGTCCCCGTGTCTCAAACTCGCTTTCAGCTGCCGGAAGCCACAGCCACCCCACAAGTTGTGCGCGCCGCGGCCATCTATGGCGGTAGGCCTGTCCCGCTGGATGCTGCCTTCGCGGCACTGGGCGAAGCATTGTGGTTGCTGCTGCTGGAAAATGGTTTTGACCCGCAGACCAGTCGCTTTGGCTCGCTGTTTGTGCTGGATTTGCAGACGCGGGCAGCTTTCACTTTCGGCGATGACTATGCTTTCAGCGGCACCAGCCTGAACAAGGTCGCCATCCTGGCCCGCCTCTACGAATCACTCAATGCGCCGCCCACGCTGGAGATGGCGACGGACATCCTGAACACGATGATCTGCAGCGAAAATGCCGCCACCAATCGCTTGCTGAGCGCCGTGGGCGATGGCAATGTCTGGTTGGGGGCGAGGTCGGTCAGCGACTTCCTGGAACGGCAGGGCTGGACGCGCTCCTTTTTGATCGCGCCATTCACCACCATTGGCACGCCAGAGCCGCCGCCCTTCCCCATAAGCGCGCCACAAACCAGCGCCGACCAGATCAAGGCACAGCCCGACTTCTCCAACCAGTTGGTCGTCGCAGAATCAGGCGAACTGCTGGCCGCGGTCTATGATTGCGCGTACGGCGGCAGTCAATCGCTGGGCGCAGGTATCGAAGCGCGCGAATGCCGCCAGATGCTGCATGTGATGAGCAACAACACGGTCGATGCGCTGCTGAAATCGGGCGTGCCAGCCGAAACGCGCGTCGCCCACAAACACGGCTGGATCCCCGACACGCATGGCAACAGCGCCCTGTTCTTCACGCCCGGCGGAGATTATGTCATCGCTATGCTGCTCTTCCAGCCCGACTGGCTCGATTTCCAGGAATCGCTGCCGCTCTTCGCCGAGGTCTCGCGGCGTGTCTATAATTATTCAACCCCGGCGCTCCCTTCCTGGACGAGCGCGAATGGACCATTCCCGATGTAAACAGCTGCAACTATTTTGGAGACGAGCTGGTGGTCGATCTGCTGCAGTGGCAATGGGACAACTGAGCGGCTAGCGTAGTTTGTAGTGCGTTTCCGGCAAGTCGCGCAGTCGCAGCGCAGCGGATTCGGCTGTGATATCGCGCTGGGCTTCGGCCAGCATTTCGTAGCCAACCATGAACTTGCGCACAGTCGCGGAACGCAGCAGCGGCGGGTAGAAGTGCGCGTGCAGCTGCCAGTGTTGCGCATCGCCTCCGCTGAATGGCGCGCCATGCCAGCCCATGGAATAGGGAAATGATGACTCGAAGAGGTTGTCGTATTTGACCAGCAGCCGCTTCAGGATGGCTGTCAGATCGCTGCGTTGCCGCTCGTCCAGGTCGGGCAGGCGCAAGACAGGCGCTTTGGGTAGCAGCAGCGTCTCAAATGGCCAGACCGCCCAATACGGCACGACCGCCAGCCAGCTAGCATTTTCGACCACGATTCGTTCGCCGCGCTCGCATTCCAGCCGCGCATAATCCAGCAGCAGCGGACTGCCATGACGATCGCTATACGCGCGCTGCTGGGCATCTTCGCGCTGGGCGATGCTGCCTAGGCTGTCTGTCGCCCAGATCTGCCCATGTGGATGCGGGTTGGATGCGCCCATCATGTCGCCGCGATTTTCAAAAACCTGCACCCAGCCGAAGCGCTCGCCAAGTTCGGCTGTTTGCGCCGCCCACAAATCGACCACCGGTCGGATTTCTTCCCGCGACATCTCCGCCAGGGTCAAATCGTGACGTGGCGAAAAGCAGATGACCCTCGCCTCGCCCCGCAGCGACCTGGCTTGCAACAAAGGACTCTCAGCCGTTTGCGTCAGCGGCACATCGGGCAAGACCGCGGCGAAGTCGTTGACGAATACGAAAGTGCTGGTGTAATTGGGATTGCGCTCGCCATTCGCGCGCAGGTTGCCGGGGCACAGGTAGCAGGCGGGGTCATAGCGTGGGCGGCTTTCGACGCTGGTTGCTTCGGCTTGCCCTTGCCAGGGTCGTCTGGTGCGATGCGGCGACACCAGGATCCACTCGTCCAGCAGCGGGTTGTAGCGTCGATGTGGGTGTTCGTGCAAATCCAGCGTCATATCTCTAGCCCGCCAGCCGGGCGCTCGCTTGGCTCAATACAACTACATCTCGTTCTTTGCTGCGCGTCTGAAAGCGGATTTCGCCCTCGGACAGCGACCAGATCTCGGTGATCAACGTCTCGCCGGGGAAGACAGGCTGGCTGAAGCGCGTCCGAATCGAGCGCAGGCGCGAGGCGTCGTTTTCGCAGCAAAGTTTGATGATGGCGCGGGCAGCGAATCCAAATGTGCAAAGCCCGTGCAGAATGGGGGCGTGGTAGCCGCCGCGGGCAGCCATCTGTGGGTCGGCGTGCAGCGGGTTGGCATCGCCGGACAAGCGATAGAGCAGCGCCTGCGTTGGCAGCGTCGCTTCTACATGCACGATATCGGGCGGACGGGACGGTGGTGGCAGCTTGACGCTTTCGCCGCGCTGACCGCCGAAGCCGCCGATGCCGCGAATGAAGACCGATGTGCGCGCCGATGCCAGTTTTTCGCCCGCTTCTGTCGCGCTTTCCACAGCGAATATGATCAAGGCACCGCTGCCTTTGTCCTGAATATCGGCGATGCGCAGGCGTGAAATCACTGTTGCGCTGGGCGGCAAGGGGCGATGCAAGTCCAATTCTTGCTCGCCGTGCAGCAGCAGCATCGGCTCATACTGGATACCCGCGATGCAGCCGGTCATCAACTGGCTGATCAAGTCTTTGCTGAAGAGAACGGCAAAGGTCGGCAGCACCTGAAAATCGGGACTCAATTCGTAGACCGACCGCAGCTCAGCGGCATCCAGCGGATCGGCAGGCGCGCCAACGCCCAAAGCATATAGCGCCGCATCGCGCTGGCTATAGCGAAAAAGCAGCGACGGCAGCTCCAGGCCGATAGCGGCGGCGACTTGTTCCTGCGAAGGAGTTGACATATCTGTCTAACCTTTGACCGCGCCTTGTGTCAAACCGCCGACGATCTGATCTTGCAGCATCAAATAGATTGCCAGGCTGGGCAGCGCGCCGATGATCGCGCCCGCGTTGCTAAAAGCGGTTTCGGCATCCAGCTCGCTCGTGCGCAGCGATTCCATGGCATTGCCCCGGGCGCTCCACACCGACGACATTTCTGGGATGGCCGGCATGGTCAAGCCCTCTGCGCCGGCATTGGCAACGCCGACAGTGATTTCATCGTCCATCGCCTCGCGCACTTCGATCATGGCGGCCGGGCGCGGGCTGGCGCTGTAAAGCGACTCGATGCCCTCGGGCGTGCCGACATAATCGAGCACGAAGGTCTCGGCGACCAGCTTGTTCTCGCTGATAGCGCGGACATCGTCCCAGGTTGCCGGGTTTTTTGGCACCAGGTCGGTATTGCGCAAGAAGCCGACATTTTCCGCCGAGGTGGGCATGCCATACTGGACGCCTTCGTACACGAATGCCGCCACCGCCGAGGGCAAGAACTGGTCGGCGACATCGGACAAGTCGATCTCGGCCAGCAAGCCATTGACAGCCATCTCGCCCAGCCAGTCATGCGGACCCATCAGCACATCGTGTTCTCCGCCAGCCGGCGCTGCGGTTTTGAATTGATCGCGGATATCTCCGAAGCCGACCTCGTGCACGACGACCGGTATATCGTAATCCGCGGTGAACTGCGCGGCAATTTCTTCGACGACCGGCGCATGGGCTTCATCCGCTCAGACGACCAGTCCGTCGTCCTGTGCCGAGACGAAAAATGCGCTCGCCATCAGCAGAATAGCAATGAGAACGAACGACTTCGCGAGTTTCATGATGTCTTCCTGTGTCTCGTTTGTCTCGTTTGAATGATGAAACACATGATGCGTCGCGCACATTATAAGCGCTGCGGGCATCGGCGCAAAAGTCCCATTCAGTCTGGCTGCTGCGGCGACAGATGTCGCAGGTATTCCCAGGTGTAGATGCCGGTGTTGTGCCCATCGTCCCAGCTGGGCTGCAGCGCATAGTTGCCCACTGCGCTCAAGCCAGAGATGCCATAAGAACGAGCGGGCTTCAGAGCGAGCAAGTCGTCGGGCGCGAAAGCCATGCCCATGTTGTCGTGGCCGCCGCGGCATTGGACGCAGGGACAGGCCTCGCGCAGTTGCGCAAGCGGGTAGCGGCTGACCAGCCCATCGTTCCAGCTGATCGCCAACTCCGCCTTGCTTTTGTCCAGCGTGATATGGCTTGGCTTGGCGTGCATCGTGAGCGCATCCTCTTGCAACCGTGCCAGCTTGCAGCGCGTAATGGCTTCAAAGCAGCCGACACGCGCTTTCTTGTCGAATTGTACGCATTGTAGCACAGGCCGAGCCACTTCCGTTGGGTCGTCCATCTGCTAGGATAGAGCCAACGCTGGCAACCAACCGAAAGCAAGGTGCGCCATCAGAGAATTCGATTACTTGCGCAGACAACAGCTCGACCCCGATCAACCATTTGAGTATGTCATCGCGGCCGATGCCCGCAGCAGCCGCACCGATTATTGCGATGACCAAGCCTGGCGCGTGAGCCTGGGGGCGCGGCAAGAAGCGGCGCTGGCATTTCAGACACAATTTGGCGGTCGCGCCGACCTCGTCAGCCTCGAGCCCGTTTTCCGAATTAGCGATGAAGCCTTTCAACAGCAATGGGCATTTGCGCAGCGCCCAGTCATAACCCACTTTGCGCCCAACTTGATCCAGCTGGAGGCATCGCCAACAGCCGATTTGGAGCTGGTCGCGCGCTTCTGGGCGATGGAATCGCGGGCGGCCGGCGGCGAATTCCAGCTTAGCAATCTCGGCAGCGAAGACCGGTCCGTGCAGTTGGAATTGCACGGCAGCGTGATCATCGGCGGGCGCAAACGCCGGCTGAATGTGCTGACGCTGGCCGATGGCACATTGGCGCTGCATCTGGGCGAAATCGGCGAAATCAATCCCGTGGTCACGCTGGAAGGCGCTGGCATTGAAATTTACGGCGGGCGCATCCGCGGCGCAAAACTCGGGACGCGCTTCACGCTATCGGCGGGGCATTCGGCACGCATTCCTTTCGTTTGCGCGGGACTGGGCGATATGCGCGATTCGTTCAGCCTGGCGATGAATTGGCTGTCGCGTCCCTGGGACAGGCACTATGCGCAGATCGACCGCCAAGCCGCCGCTGTGCCAAGCATCAGCACGGGCAATGCCGACTGGGATCGCGTTATCGATCTGTCGTATGCAACTTTGCAAAAAGCATTCATGAACGCCACCGATGCCCTGGCGCAGCCGTCGTTTGTCGGCAGCCGGGCGGTCAATCGCGGCTGGAGTCGCAATGGCCGGGGCGATGACCACATCCGCGCCTGGGCAGGGCAAGACCCTACGGCGGCGTATCTCGCCCTGCCCGCCAGCGCAGACATCGATCCATCGCTAGCCAAAGCGGTCATCCGAAATTACCTGGCCACGCAAGACGAAAGCGGCTTCATCGACCGGCAGCCCGGTCTGGGCGGGCAGCGCCAATATATGCTGATGATGCCCTTGCTGGCGCGCATGAGCTGGCTGGTGGTTGATCGGACAACAGACAAAGACTTCGCCGCAGAGATTTACCCCGGCTTGCAACTATTCTTCCAGCGCTGGCTCGCGGACGACATGGACGCCGATGGAGATGGCGCGCCAGAATGGCAAACGGAGCGGCAGTCGGGTTATGTGGCTTTTCCGA
>DAOUJB010000409.1:0-2631 GCA_034423155.1 Anaerolineae bacterium
GCTCATCTGCCAGAGTGTCGGACCCTGCCGGATTTAGCACCGTCCCGAGCGCTTCGGGGGTTGCCGCGAGTTCAAAGAGCCGGTTCTCTCACTCGCTCTTGATGAGTGCCGCAATCCAGGTGACGCGGCAGTTGGTAGTATAGCACAGACTGAAATACGCGCAAAGTGCCAGGACGAGCAACTGTTACAACAAAGGCTTGTGCTGGATTTGCGATAAGAACTCGCTGCGTAGATCGGGGTTGCATTCAAATTCGCCCAGCATGGCTTTGGTGGTCATATTGGAGTGATGCTTCTTCACCCCGCGAATCATCGAGCACATGTGCTGGGCTGTCATGGCGACCGCCACACCGCGCGGCGACAGCACTTCGTTGATGAATTCGGCAACTTGCTGGGTCAGCCGTTCCTGCACTTGCAGCCGGCGCGCAAACATGTCGACAATGCGCGGGATTTTGCTCAGCCCGACGATCTTGCCATCCGGGATGTAGGCGACATGGGCGCGGCCGATAAAAGGCAGCAGGTGATGCTCGCACAAGCTGTAATACTCGATATCGTTGACGACGATCATGTCGGTGTATTCGACATGGAAGATGGCGTTGTTGACCAGCTTGATGGGGTCGGTCGTATAGCCGCTGACCAGTTCGTGCCAGGCTTTGGCGACACGCGTTGGCGTTTCCAGCAAGCCTTCGCGGTTGGGCTGCTCGCCGATGGCATTCAACAAGTCGAGCACGGCTCGCTTTACAGCGGGCTGGTCCACTGTCTGGCTGAATATGCCGTATCGCTTCTGGAGGTCGGGGGATTCCAGCAATTGCTGGATTCCATTATTATTCGCGCTTACCACTTGCGTTTCATGGCTGACAACTGCTTCAGCCAATCTGTTTCCACGGTGCGTCATTGTTTTGTCCTTTTTGGCGTGTAACAGACTCCTCGTCTGATGGCGAATGTGCCAATGCAATTATACTATAATAAATGTTGTAAAAATGCAAGTTCCTGGTTTCAGCGGATACTGAACATTCCAAACACAATGGATTTAATCGAGATTGACAAGCTGCGCCTGCAAGCGCGCATCGGATTCAGCCCGCACGAGCTCGATGTCTGGCAAGATGTCGTCATCAGCCTGCGCCTGGGCAGCACAGCGCGGCTGGCGGGCGAAAGCGACGACCCAGACGACGCGCTGAATTACAAGCCGATCAGCAAAGCTGTCATTCATCTCGTCAAGAGTCGGCGCTTTGCCCTGGTAGAGAAACTGGCTGAGCAGATTGCCTGCCTGGCAACGCTGGACTATGGCGCGCCTTATGTGGAAGTCAGCCTGCACAAACCCGGCGCGCTGCGGCATTCAGATTCTGTTGGCATTCGCATTGTGCGCAGACCCGCCGATTATGCGCGCAACATCGCCTATATCTCGCTGGGTTCCAACATCGCGCCAGAGCGAAATCTGCGCGAAGCCGTTGCACTGCTGCGCGGCTGGACGAATGTGCTGGCGACCTCGCCTGTTTATCGCACGCCGCCACTAGGCGATACACAGCAACCGGCGTTCCTTAATATGGCTGTCAAGGCGCACACGCTGCGCTCCCCGCTCGATTTCAAGCGCTGCGTCATCGACCGCATCGAAGAACAGCTGAAACGCCAGCGCAACCCCCACAATGTCAACGCGCCGAGGACTATCGATCTGGATATCACGCTTTGGAATGACGAGGTGCTCGAATACGGCGGCAAACCCTGGCGCATCCCCGATGCCGATCTCAACCGCTATGCGCATGTGGCCGTGCCCCTGGCCGACCTGGCCCCGGATTATGCGCATCCGCAGACGGGCGATACCCTGCGAACGATCGCGGCCAGGCTGGATGCAAGCGGCCTGCAGAAGCTGGATATTGATTTTGATGCGGAACCGGACTGAGACATTTGTACTTGAAATATGTATCTGCCAGTGGCAAGGCGATTGAACCCTGACGCCGACTTGACTGCTGCGCTAAAATGTCGCGGACGAAAGTGGCGCAAGTAGCGGAATACAGGACAAACCATGGCAATGCCAGCGCTTATCACTCTCAGCCAGCCTCGCTCGGCAGCGGCGGAAGCCTATCGCAGCCTGCGCACCAACCTCATTTTCAGCAGCGTCGAGAAGCCCATCCATACCCTGCTGGTCACCTCGGCGGCCCGCGAAGACCAAAAGAGCGCGACGCTGGCCAACCTCGCCGTTACCTTCGCGCAAGGGGGCAACCGCACCATCCTGGTCGATGCCGATCTGCGCCAGCCGCAGCAGCACCAGATCTGGGGCTTGGATAACCAGCGAGGCGTCAGCCAAATGATGGTCGACGATGCAGCCCTGAACGACCCGCCCCTGCACGACAGCGGCGTTGACAACTTGCAGGTGCTTTGCACGGGCGAGTTGCCGCCCAACCCGGCCGATCTGCTCGGCGGGACGCGCATGGGCGATATCATCGCCGCGCTGAAACAACGTGCGGATTATGTGCTCTTTGATAGCCCGCCTGTGCTGGCAGCCACCGACGCGGCGCTGCTGGGAATCAAGCTGGATGCGGCGCTGCTGGCTGTGCGCGCTGGCGATACGCGCCGCGACCACACCGCCCAAGCCCGCCAGGCGCTGGAACGCGTGCATGTGCGCATCGTTGGCGCAGT
>DAOUJB010000410.1:0-1979 GCA_034423155.1 Anaerolineae bacterium
TTGAAAGGCTTGAATCACAAAGGGCAGCGGCTGGATGGCTCGGTGGGCAAGAGCTTCGCCTATGGGGCGCAGGGCGGCTTGTTCATCGTGCAGGGCGATGCCGATACCCGCGCTTGCATCCGTATGAGTGGCGCCGATGTCGTCTTTGGCGGCGAAATCCGCGAGCCGATAAACGATGCGCTGGGCGGTTTGGGCGCTCGCGCCAACCTCAAGGGTTATGCCTTTGAATATATGACTTCAGGACGGGCGGTTGTGCTGGGCGATCCCGGTCCCTGGATGTGCGCCGGCATGACCGGAGGCGTCGTTTATCAGCGCGTGCAGCCAAAAATGGGCTTGACCATTGACGCAATTCGCTTTCGCATCGCTGCTGGCTCGGTTGTGCAGATTCATCCGCTGGATGACGATGGCGAAGACGACCTGCGCGAGCTGTTGAATGCCTACATCCGCACGCTGGAAGAGAATCATCAGTCGCGGGCTGCCGAGCCGCTATATGCGCTGCTGCGGCGTCCTGGCGATCACTTCGTCAAGATCGCGCCGCCCCTGGCGCACAAGATCGTCAACGAGAGCTAGAAATCCAGCTCCCTTCTCCACATACAATGCATACTCTGTAGGGGCGAGACTTGACTCGCCCATAATCCAAGAACGAGACTGTTAGGTCGTCTATTCCGGGATCGTGGCCAACACGCGCTGCGTCTTCAAAGCCAGGTGCAAAATGAGGCGGTTGTCGGAATCGTCCAGATCGAGCTTGGTGAGTTCGGCGATGCGCTCCAGCCGGTAGACCAGCGTATTGCGGTGCACATCCAACTCCTGGGCGGCCCGCGCCAGATTGCCATTTGCCGCGAAGTAACCGGCCAGCGTGCGCACCAGCTCGCTGCGTTTGCTGCGGTCATGCTCGAGCAGTGGACCCAAGGCATCGACATGAAATTGCTGCAATTGCGGCAAGTTGCGCTCTTTCAAAGCCAGCAACAATTGATACAGCTTCAGGTCGCCATAGAATGTGGTGGCAGCATGTTCGCCCAGTTGATAGGCGATGCCGATGGCGTCTTTGGCTTCGCGGTAGGCATCGCGCAGAGCAGAAAGTCCCGATGCAGCGCGACTGATGCCGGCGGAGACTTGCTCTCGTGGGGCACGCGTTGCCAACTGCTTTCGCAGCGACTCGACCAACGATCGCAACCTTGACATCGACCGGCTGTCGGCTTCGTCAATCGGATACAGCGCCACGATGGCATCGACATAGCTGCCCACCGCGCCTTCCAACTGACGGCGTGACATGTCATCGCGAACCAGCGAAACCAGCGACTCCAGCGTCCGTGATCCGCCAGACTCGTTGCCGGCGCGGAAGACCACCGCCGCATAGGCAGTCTCGGTGGCGAAACCGGCTTGCTGGGCGCGCACGCGCAGCAGGTCATCATCGGCTGGCGTGCCGCTGAGCCACATTTGAATCCAGTCGCCGCGCGTCTGTTCGACAGCCGAAGCGATGGCACGATTCTTCGCCATTTCAATCGCGCAGACATCCGCACCATAAGTCAGCACCAGCCGGTCGAACTCGGTTAAGCTGGCGCTGCCGTCCACCAGCGAGAGGTAGCCGGCTACGCGTTTCTCCACCTGGAGCACAGTCGTATAACCAAGCGGGCTGGCTGTGATTGCGCCTTGCCTGGTGGGTGCTTCGTGGGCCAGCCAGCGCTGGAAATCGGCGAGCTGCGCGGCGGTTTTCGCCTGGCCGTTGTGGCTGCGCCGTCCGATATTGGGAAGCGCCTGGGCGATTAACAGACCAGATCCGTCATGCGCGACCAGCGGTTTGCCAGTCGAACGCGACATCACTTGCAGCAGGCTGGGCAAATCACGATTTTCGGCAGCCAGCCGAGCCAGTTGTCGCTGGATTTCGATCGCGCGCTCGGTCAGCCGCGCCGACTGATTGAGGATCAGCGAATTCACAGCTCGCTCGACCGTGGTCAAACTGGTATCTTCGGGCACGCTTA
>DAOUJB010000411.1:0-6151 GCA_034423155.1 Anaerolineae bacterium
CCCGTGCCAATTTCGATGCCGCCATATACGAAGAAGAACAGCAGACCGGCCAGCACAATCGGGCGTCGCAGAGTCTCGCTCATCGGCTGGCGCTTGCTTTTCTGGCTGCCCGGACGCGCGCTGTCTCGCAACTGCCAAAGCGGCAGGGTCAACAGAATCAACCCGCCCAGCAGCAGCACGGCTACCCCAGCCACGACATAACTGGCTTGCCAACCGCCGCCTTGATCGAGCACAAAAAAGGTGACGACAGCTGGCGCAATGGTCAAGCCGATGCCCCAGCAGGCATGCAGCCAGTTCATCTCGCTCGTGCCATAATTCGAGCCGACAAAATTGTTCAAGCCGGCGTCTATGGTGCCCTTGCCAACGCTGGTGAATAGGGCGACCGCCAGCAGCAGCAGCCAAACCGGCGCAATCGCATAACCCAACAAGCCGAAGCCGGCGAAAGCCATGCCGCCTACCAACACGACTCCCAGCGAGAAACGGCCGATCAGCGCGCCATTCAAGAAAGCCGCAACCAGACCCCCCAACATGGCCGCGGGTGCCAGCGCCGCCAGAGAATCGTGCGAAACGCCAAATGTGGCTTGCATGTATGTCCAGGCGATATTGAGCAAACCGCTGGCGATGCCGATGACGATGAATACCAGGTAGGCGACCAGGATGGGGAAAGTCTTCGAGAATTTCAAATTGGCCTGTTCCTCATGATTTGACCAGCGCAATCATACCGCGTATGCTTGTTTCTAAGTAGCGCTATCAGCCAAGCTGCAAGAAGTCTCTTGTCCGATCTGACCGAACCCGATTTGATTGATGTCCGCCCGGACGAGCGCTTCGACGAGGCGCGCCTGGCGGAATACCTGCGCGGCAAGCTGCCCGGCGCGGAAGGCGACATGGCCGTCAGGCAATTCGGCGGCGGCAAAGCCAACCTGACCTTCCAGCTGCGCTTCCCCAGCGGCGCAGAATATGTGCTGCGCAGGCCCCCGCTGGGTCCAATTGCGCCATCGTCGCATGATATGGGGCGCGAATATCGGGTGCTTTCGGTTTTGCATCGCGCCTGTGCCATTGCGCCGCGCTCCTGGCTCTATTGCGATGACGACCGGGTGATCGGCGCGCCTTTCCAGGTCATGACTCGCTGCCACGGCCTCGTCGTCCGCGAACACCTGCCCAAGCCCTTCGCCCTCGACCCGACCGCGCCGCGCAAAATGAGTCGGGCGCTGGTGGATGCGCTGGCGGCTTTCCATGCGGTGGATTATGCGGCGCTGGGATTATCGCAGCTGGGCAAGCCCGATGGTTTCATCCAGCGGCAAGTCGATGGCTGGCAGCGGCGTTGGCAGCGCGCCAAGCTGCATGACGACCCACAAGTCGACTGGATCTATCGCTGGCTGAGCAGCCGCGTGCCGAGAAATAGCGCGCATTCGCTGGTGCACAACGACCCCAAGCTGGATAACACGATGTTCGCCACGGACGACCCGGGGCGTGTGGTCGCTATCCTGGACTGGGATATGTGCACGCTGGGCGACCCGCTTTCGGATCTAGGCACGCTGCTAACCTACTGGACCCAGCCTGACGATCCGCCGGCCGTGCGCGCGATCGCCATGATGCCAATCGGCGACCACGACTTCATGAGCCGCGACGAGCTCGTCCAGCGCTATGCCAGCAGCAGCGGGGAAGAAATCTCCGATATCCGTTTCTATCATGTGCTGGGCATCTTTCGCTTGCTGGTGATCTTGCAGCAGATTTACATCCGCTATGTGCGCGGACAGACGCAAGATCAGCGCTTTGCCAACCTGGGCGATGCGGTCGTGGCGCTAACGCGCTGGGCGCTGGATATCGCCGGCGACTAGACGAATTCCAGCAACTCGCTGCTGGCCTTTTCGATATCGCTGTAATAGCCGCGCAGATAGGCGTATTCCGCTGGGATCGTCGTCGCCAACTGGTACATGGCTTCGCTTATCATCTGTGCCAGTTCTGCGCGGGGGATGCGCTTGCGGTCGCCACGGCGAAAGCGGAAGGGCGCGCCAAAAACGACCTTGGCATAGGCTCTGCGCGCGCTTTTGAGCCGGGTTCGCCAATCTTCTGCGCCACAAATGGCCGCTGGCACGATGACGGCATCGGCTTTGGTCGCTACGAAAGCGAGCCCTTCTTTCGCCTGTTGCAAGCCGCCCGGATGCCGCGTCCCTTCGGGTGCCATCAGCACCATCTGTTCGTTTTGAAGCAGCGCGATGGTCTGCAAGAGCGCCTTGCGGTCGTATTCGCCGCGCGAAATTGGATAATGTCCCCATTGCCGCAGCAGCCAACCGACCACGGGAATGCTGAAATTTTCTTTCTTGGAAAGCGAAATGGTGTGACGAAATGGGATGGATGCCGTTACCACGATGGGATCGAGGTAAGAAACATGGTTAATCATCAGACAGGTCGGTCCCTGGCGGGGGACATGATGCACGCCTTCCGCCTCGACACGGCAAAAGCTCGGCAGCACAGCCCGCAGCAGCGGATGCAAAATGCGGCGGCGCTTGTCATAGATCGGCTGCCGCGCGATATATTCTTCGATGCTAAGCCCAACCGACATGACTAGCTGGCGCGTCGCTTGCGGGCGCGGCGTTTTCGGCGGATATGTGCCAATGCCGGCGCTGGCTGCAGCATGTAGCCGATCTCTTCGTCCGAAAGTTGATACCAGGCGCCCTTGCGCAGCGTGCCCAAGCCCAGCTGACCGATGTGCGTGCGCACGATGCGAATGACCGGATGCCCCAACTCGCGGGCCACCCGGCGGATCTGCCGCTTGCGCCCCTCGACCATCACCACGCGCAAAACGGTCGAGCGCTTCGTCGACTGCAACACCGTTACCGAACAGGCGGCGGTGCGGCTGTCATCCAACCAGATGCCGCTCTGCCACTTGTCCAAAGTCTCGCGCGCGATTTTTCCCACCACCGTGACCTTGTAGGTCTTGGTGTGCTCGTAGCGTGGATGGGTGATGCGGTTGGCCAGCTCGCCATCGTTGGTCAGGATCATCAAACCTTCGCTGTCTACATCCAGCCGACCGATTGTGAAAAGATGCCCGGGCACTTCGACCAATTCGCGGATGGTTGGGCGGTCGTCGCCAGCTTCTGCCTTGGTGGTGCTCAAGACGCCCTTGGGTTTGTTCAGCGCGATGGTGATCTGCCTGGCAGCGATGGAAATGCGCGCGCCATCCACAACAATGACATCCCGCGACGAGTCGGCTTTTGCACCCAGCGAGACGATCGCGCCATTCACTTGCACGCGTCCCTGGCGGATGATTTCTTCGCAGGCGCGTCGCGAACCGATATCGGCTTGCGCCATAATTTTTTGCACGCGTTCACTGGGCACGGTGGCGTCTTTCCTATTTTTCTGCGCTTATGATAGGCTGGCTGTGCGGCGCGCGCTAGGGCAAACCCGGCTGTCCTAGTCGGTCTGCTTGTCGGTGACGATGAATTGCAGCGGGATGCCCAGCAGCAGCCGTGTCTGCGCCACCAGGGTCGGCAGCGCCACCACAAACAGCGTCAGCACCAACATAAACGGGATACTGAACAGTTCCAGCAGCGATTCAGCCAAGGTATATGGCGCGATGCGCGGCGGACGGATGCGATAATCTTGCACCTGGAAGACCACAACCAGCACCAACATGACCAAGCCCGAGACCGATAGCAGCAGCCAGGCGGGATGGCTGGTCGCGATGCCATGCAGCAGGTAACTGAGCTTGTCGCCAGCTTCGATCATGCCTTGCACCTGTACTGGCGCGATATCCGGATGAAAGAAGACCGGCAGCTGCGAGCCGACTGTTAAAATGATCCAGCCCGCGCCAGCCAGCAGAATATCGTGCGCGATGCGTCCCAGCAGCTTCAGCGAATTGCCCGAGACAACCTGCGGATTTTCGATCAGCTTCGCCAGCATATAGCCGACTTCTTTGCTGCCCCAAGCGTGCCGAAGTGTCTGGCTATAGCGATTGCGGATGGAGTCGATGATATTGGCTCCGGTGGTGGAGTCGGCCAGGAAGGGCAGATAAATGTGCTCCAGCGTGACTTGTCCGCCGGTGGCGAAGTAGGCTTTGATCAACATATGCCACTCGTCGGCAATCACATCCGTATCCCAGTTGCCACTCTGTTCCAGCAGATGCAAGCTGAGCGAGTAGGACGACATGGGCATGGCCATCCACCAGGGCGCGGCCAGATACGCAAGCTCGAATGCTGTCGCGTAGGTATTGATGATGCGCATGAGCGGATTGACCTGCCAGATATTGCCGTGATAGCGGATGGGCGCTTGCCAGAATTTCCTGTGGCGGTCTTCGCTGATGGCAAAATGATAGGTCAGCGCGGCAAAGTGATTTTCGTGCCAACGCGTATCGGCATCCATGGTCGTTACAACGATGTGATCGCTATCCAGCCCATAATCGGCGACGATATTCTCGAAAAAACGATTGACCGCCCAGGACAAATTGGCGGATTTGCATTGCATCTCGCCCAGCAGCCCGCGCGGATGCAAAGTGAAATGCACTTTGGCAAAGTGATCGGCATATTGCGCGCCCAAACTCTGCGCTTTTTGATAGCTGCCGGGTTCGGCTGCTTCCATCGCCAGCAAGACCGAAATCTGTGTGCGGGCATTGTGCTGTTGGCTCAGGCTATCCAGGGTGCGATGCAGCAGTTTCATCGATTCGTTGTAGTTGGGAATGATGACCAGATGATGAACGCGCTCCCATTCCAGCGAGGTCGGCCTGCGCTCGTCCAGGTAGCGCTGATACCAGTCGACCGCTTCCCACTCGTGGATGCGCCGCATGCCCATGGCGTTGGCGATGCCCGCCAGCAAAAAGCGCAGCGCCGTATAACAAGCCACCAACGCCGCCGTCAGCATCAATGTCAAAGGAAAAGCGACCGCGCTGGCGATGGAGATCAGCAATGCCAACCAGGCGATGAAGCCGGGGATGCCATCCAGCACGCGCTCGGGAATAGGCGGCAGTGGCGCGCCACCCCAGATGGAGCGGCCTACTTCTGAAGGGCGTGGTGGGCGGGGATTGCCGGATAGATAGGGCATGGTGCTGGCTTTGACTGCTGGATGCGCCTGTCGCTGCCTATCATAACATAGGCAAAATGGCAGACAAGCTAGCCCTTGCTCTTGACGCCCTTGCTGCCTCGCTGGCTGGCGATAGACACCAGATCGGTCTGATAATCGTAGGTGTTGCGGCGTTTTTCGACATGGGCGGCGCGTGCCAGCTGGACGAGGCGCTCCAGCACCTGGGCGCGGCTGTTGCCGGCTTCGTGCCAAAGATAAAAAGCCAGCGAGCCCGGCATGGTGTTGATCTCGTTGAGGTAGACCTCGCCAGTCTGCGGGCGCACCAGGTAATCAATGCGCGCGATGCCTCGGCCGTCGACAGCCTGGAAGGCCTCGATGCTCAGCGACTGGATGCGTGCGCTCAGCTCGTCGTCCAGCGGCGCTGGGATGATGCGGTCGGCGCTTTTCATGCCTTCTCCGCCGCGCAGGTACTTGTCTTCGTAAGAAAGGAAGTCATCCCAACCCAGCGGCTGTTCCAAGGGCGAGGCTTCGTATTCATCGCCATAGCCCATCACAGCGCAGTTGATCTCCACGCTGTTGGTCAGGGCTGGCTCGACCAAAATGCGGCGATCGAAACTGGCGGCGACATCCAGGCTGGCGCGGAGCAGTCTCTCGTCATTTGCCCGTCCAATGCCGATGCTTGAGCCCAGGCAGGCCGGCTTGATGAAGAGCGGAAAGTCGAAACGGTCGCGAATCTGCGCGACTATTTCATCCGGCGCAGCGCTCCAGGCTTCCCGCGTAACCCAGAAGTCATCTAGCACCGGCACGCCCGCTTGCCGCAGCGCCACCTTGGTCATGATTTTGTCGTTGCTAAGCGCCGAGCCGAGCGTCGCACAGCCCACATAGGGGATATCCGCTAATTCCAGCAAGCCCTGCAGGCTGCCATCTTCGCCATGCGAGCCATGCAGCGCCGGGAAGACCACATCAATGCGCTGGACGCGGCTGCGACTGAATCGGCCTGCCAGCGGATTGATGATCAAGCCATGATGTCGCGTATCGGGCGAAAGCAGGCAGGCTTCGATGCCGGGCTTTTCCAGCAGCGTGTCATCACGAAAATTTTCCAGTTGCAACAAAGGCGCGCCAGTGAACCAGCGGC
>DAOUJB010000412.1:0-2595 GCA_034423155.1 Anaerolineae bacterium
CCGGGATGCGCATCAACCAGTCGCTGAATGCGGCAACAGGCGCGAGCTCGGGCAATGGCAAGCTGCCCAGCAGAACCACGACCACAACCAGCACGAAGAGCAGCCCCCAGATATCGCTGCGCTTCGCCAATATCCGCGCGCCGCCAGCCACCAGCGTAACGCAGAGCAGCGCCGCCAATGCCGACTCGATAGGCAGCTGGATTGCTTCCAGCAGCGAAGGTTCACCCTGCCGCGTGATATGCCAGCCGATGGCGCCGGCGAAACTGGCGAGCAGAACGCCGCTCATCAGCCATCCACGCGCCATCCGCCTAGCATGCAAGAACAGCAAGTTGGCGATGCCGAAGACGATGCTCAGCCCCAGCACAATCACCAGCAGCCGCAGCAACACCTCGCCGGGCAAAGCGAAATCCCGCGCAAGCGCCTCAGCCTGCGCGCCATCGCCAAAGAGCGCTGGATTATCACCCAGCAACAGACTCAGCAGGGCAATAACGCCGACCAGGAAGCCGGTGATTGCCGCCATAGAAGTGCCAATGCGCGAACGGCGGTTCATCGCTCAGCGCCTCCGCCGGATCGTCCACAAGATTGCGCCGAGGACCAGCGCGACCACCACGACGACCGCCAGCAACTGCCAGTTGAGCCAGGGCAGCTGTCTCGCCACGCCCAGAACCAGCGCCAGAGTCACCAGAATCATCAGCAGGGCGCGCCAGACATCCATGACGATCGCATCGGCTGCCGCGCGGCCTTCGTCTGAAACATAGGCGGGAGCGGCGAAAAGCTCTTCGCCTATCAGCGCTTCGTCAGCCATGGCATAAGCCACCGCCTGCCCTTCCAACTGATCGCTGACCGCCAGCGTGCCCTGTCGATTTCGCCGGGCGCTATCCAGGATCAGCCCCAATTCCGCGCCGAAGCTGCCGGCCAGGATATGGGCTGGGGGCTCGTCATCGCCGATCACGGCTGTCACGCCTGCCGCATAGCCGAGCGCGCGTTTGCCCTGTGGATACCAATGCACATTGTGCGTCCCGCCAGCGCCCGTCCAGGCTGCATCGACTTTCGCGCTGGCAAGCGGGACGGTCGTTGGGGCAGATGTAGAAAGTGCCGGCGGCGTATCGGCGGCGCTATTTTTCTCGATGATGTGATGAAAAAGTTCCGCGTTTGCCAAGGCGGTGGCTGTGCTGTCTTCGCCGATGCTGGCGCTGCCAAATGCCAGGTGCAAGGGTCGGTCGGCTTCGATAGCTTGGCTGCTCCAGTCGGGGATGCGCTCAAAGGCGGGCATAGGACGCAGCTTTCGACGAGTGGATGCCCGCGACTGCAAAAACCGCGCTGTATACACCAGCACGACCGTCGCCAAAACAAACAGAATGCTGAGCACCTGCTGCGTTGTGATATCCATAGCTGCTAGTCCAGGCGCTTGTTTTCGAGCAGGTTGCGCAACTGCTGCGTGCCAGCGGGCGAATCGAGCAGGTCTGCCAATTCGCGGCAAGCATCGCCGGCGCGCCACAGATTCGCCAGAGGCTGCGCGACCAGCAGCGTACTTGCCAGGATAGGCGCGGCCGGCTCCAGCGCGTCCAGCAAGCTGAGCAGATAGGGCGCTGCCCCGCGGTCTTTGGCGAGCATGATCAGGTCAAGAATGCTGTGCTGCCTTTGCATGACGGGCAGTATAGCATTGATGCGCAATGCGCGTTGTGCAGGCGCGGGCGGTTTTGCGGTGGCGGGCGGGCATCGCTGGGTCTCGAACCATACAGGCTTGCGCCCTGCTAAAATCGCCAAAACACGAGCAGCCGGGAGGAATCCTTATGATTCAAGAATTCAAGAAGTTCATCATGCGCGGCAATGTGGTCGAACTCGCTGTCGGCATCATCATCGGCGCGGCTTTCAAGAGCATCACGACATCGCTGGTCAAAGATGTCATCACGCCTCCTATCGGCTTGATCCTCAACAACTTCAACTTTGATGACCTCTTCATCAGCCTGAACGGGCAATTCTATCCAACGCTCAAAGACGCGCTGGATGCCTCTGCGCCCATCATCAAAGTGGGCAGCTTCATCAATGTCTGCATCGACTTTCTCATCACCGCCATCGCCATCTTCTTCCTCATCAAGTTCGTGAATCACATGGAAGAAGTCATCGACGACCTGACGGACGAGGACGAACCAGAACCAGAACCCGAGCCAGAACCGGAGCCCGAGCCGGAACCAGAACCGCCGTCACCGCCAGAGCCGACCACAGAAGAGCGCCTGGTAGTCGTATTGGAGAAGCTATCGGCGCAGTTGGACAAGGCATGACAGCGCCAAATCTATGCGCTATAGTTGGCTGCACAAATGACAAAAGGCAGGGAGACGCGAAACATGGCCGAAGACAAAATCAAAGATGCCTTGAAGATGATGCCTTATGGCTTCTATGCCTTTACCACCAAGGACGGCGATGATGTAAACGCCATGGTGGTCAACTGGGTATCGCAGATGTCATACGCGCCGCGGCTGATAGCGGTCGGCATCCAGAAGAGCTGCTATTCGCGCGGGCTGGTCGAGGCGGGCGGCGTCTTTGGCCTGAACCTGTTCCTGCAAGCCGATTCCGATGCCATCATGGGCGTAACCA
>DAOUJB010000413.1:0-2214 GCA_034423155.1 Anaerolineae bacterium
GACGCCGCCATGATCGCGCCGATCTCGACATCGTAAGGACCATCCATGGTGGCGATGCCGATGCTGAGCAGGTACTTGGTGTCGTCGTGCAGCACGACCAGGGGCCACAGGAAGTCGTTCCAGGTGTTCACGAAGGTCAGAATCGCCACCACGCCCAGCGCCGGGCGCACCAGCGGGATGATGATGCGGTGGAAGATGCCGATCTCCGATGCGCCGTCGATGCGCGCCGCGTCCATCAACTCGTCGGGCACAGCTTCGATATACTGGCGCATGAGGAAGACATTAAACGCGCCGACAATGCCGGGAATGATGACCGCCAAATAGCTGTCTACCCAGCCGAAGTCGCGCATGAGCAGGAAGAGCGGGATGAGAATCACATGGAAGGGCAGCGTCAGCGTCGCCAGCACGATGAAGAAGCACAGGCGTTTGAAGCGAAACTCGTACTTGGCGAAGGCCGCCCCCGCCAGCGCCGCGAAATAAACCCCCAGCGCGGTGCGAATGCCCGCCGTGAAGATCGTGTTGCCATACCAAATCACAAAGTTCGTATCGCCAAAGAGCTTCTCATAATTATGCCCCGTCCATTCGCGCGGCATGATGGTCACCGGCAGCGAATACAACTCGCCCTGATGACGGAAGCTGGCGGTGATCATATAGATGAAAGGAATGGCGCTCACCAGCACGCCGAGCAGCACGACCGTGTTCATGAACATCAGGTTGAGGCGTCCGCCATCCATGGGTCCGCCGCGTTTGCGTTTCAGCATCCGGCACCCCTCACACTTCCCAGAGCCGGAACAGCAACAGCTGCAAGCCCGTGACCATGAGGATAATCACAGTCAGCACAAAGCCCATCGCCGAGGCATAGCCCATGCGGAAGTTCTCGAAGCCCATGAAGAAGAGATACATCAACGGGAAGAGCGCGCTGTCCTGCGGTCCCGAGCCGCTGTCAAAGAGCAGGTAGGGCTGGCTGAACAAGCTGAACGAGCCGATCAAGCCGGTGATGATGACGAAGACGAAGACCGGTCGCAGGAAGGGAATGGTGATATGCCAAAAGACACGCAGCGTACCCGCGCCATCGATGCGCGCCGCTTCTTTCAGGTCGTCCGGCACATTTTGCAAACCCGCCAAAAAGAATAGCGAGTTGTAGCCCACCCAGGTCCACAAGCCCAGGATGATCAGCGCCGGCATGACGAAATCTTTGTCCTTGAGCCAGGCGATCGGCTCCACCCCCGCAAAGCCAAGCACGGCGTTCAGCAAGCCATAGCGGTCTTCGAATATCAGCGTGAATATCCAGGCGACGACAATGGCCGAGGTGATATAAGGCGCGAAGAAGGCTAATCGCGCCAGGGTCTTAAAGCGCACATGCGGCGCGTTCATCAGCAGCGCCACACCCAGCGCCAGCGGCATCTGGATCAACACCGTGCCCGCGGCAAACTCCGCGCCGTTGATGATGGCTGTGCGGAAGCGCTTGTCTTTGGTCAGCAGGCGCTCGTAATTCTTCAATCCCTGGTATTCCAGCACGACTCCGCCGCCTTCTTCGACGCTGATAAAACCGCGCACACGCTGGAAGCTGAGATATAACGACGCGCCCGCCGGATAGACAGTGAAGATCAAAAACGCGATCAAGAACGGCGACAGATAGATGTAGGGGATGACCTTGCGCTGATTGCGCGACCACCAGCCAGAAGCCGTCATTGGCTCGGGCTCGCGTTTGGCTCGCATTGCGCTGGCGGTCATTGTTCCTGTTCCTTGTGCGCCGTGTTGGCTGTAGGGGCGATATTCATATCGCCCATTGGTGGCGACAATGTGTTGTAAATGTGGGCGATAAAAGTATCGCCCCTACATCTTTCACTATGTTGTGGGATTCGCGATTGGGTCAAATCCCTTTGCCTGGACGGGCGCATCAGCGATACGCCCTACAGCATCCACATGCCGCCCTGGCAACTGTCACTACTTGTTGAATTCAAACTCGTCAATGGCGTCCTGGATGGCGCTTTCGGGGTCTGCGCCGTCCAGCAAGACCGGCTGCACGACAAGGCGGTTGACCGCATCCACGAAGAGCGTCCAGTACGGGCTGACATTCACCTCGGCCATGGCGGAAGCGGCTTCGGCGATGAATTCGCCCGGCTTCTGCCCGCTGAAGTAGTCATCCGTGCGCAGCAATTCTTCGGCGTCCCAGACCGGCTTGTAGCTGGGGAAGAGGTTCATGCGGCGGAA
>DAOUJB010000414.1:0-2572 GCA_034423155.1 Anaerolineae bacterium
CCGGCTTCAGCGGCGCGGACATCCTCTATCCCAAGAGCTGGGGCAGTTGGCTGACCACCGAAGACGATGACGAATCGGCGGCGATCGGCGCGCAATACAGCGACTGGATCACCGACGACAGACGTATGGCGCTGGCAAACGACCACGCCATCTATATGCACTGCCTGCCCGCCGACCGCAATATCGAAGTGACCGACAGCGTCATCGATGGACCGCAGAGCGTGGTCTATGACGAAGCCGAAAACCGCCTGCATGTGCAAAAAGCGGCCATGGCGCTGACGATGCGCTAAGTTCAACCTGTGTGTAGCGAAGGGCGCGCGGCATGATCGACAAATTGGTGGTGGTGGCGATCGGCGGCAACTCGCTGATCCCCGATCCAGCCAACCCCGATACCGAAAACCAATGGGAGGCGGTGCGCGAAACTTGTCGCCACATCGCCGATATGATCCGCGTTGGCTGGCAGGTGGTGATCACGCATGGCAATGGCCCGCAGGTGGGCTTCATTATGAATCGCGCCGAGATTGCTACGCGTGTCGCCGATGTGCATGGCGTGCCGCTGGACCTGGCGGTGGCGGATACGCAGGGCAGCATCGGTTATATGCTGCAGCAGGCCTTGGACAATTCGCTGCGGCGCGTGGGCATGAATCACACTGTCGCCACCCTCATCACGCAGATTCGCGTCGACCCAAACGACCCGGCCTTTGACGAGCCCGACAAGCCGGTCGGCGGCTACTTGACCGAGGCGCAGGCGCTGGCGGCGCGGCTGGATGGCTGGCAGGTGAAGAAAGAATATGGTCGCGGCTGGCGGCGCGTGGTGGCTTCGCCCAAACCCGTTGTCATCAACGAGATCAACGCCATCCAGGCTTTGGTGCTGGCGGGCTATATCGTGATCGTCTGCGGTGGCGGTGGCGTGCCGGTGGTGCGCAACGAAGTGGGCAGCCTGCGCGGCATCAGCGCTGTCATCGACAAAGACCGCGCCAGCAGCCTCTTGGCGCAAACCTTGCGTGCCGATCTGCTGATGATCTCCACCGGCGTCGAGAAAGTCTGCCTCAATTTCAATACGCCGCAGCAGCAGCCTTTGGACGAACTGACCCTGTCGCAGGCGCGGCAATATCTGGGCGAAGGCCAGTTCCCGCCCGGCAGCATGTATCCCAAGATCGAAGCGGCTATCGACTTTGTGCACAACGGCGGTCCGCGCGCCATCATCACCGATCCGCCCAATATCACGCGCGCGCTGAATCACGAGACGGGCACGCGCATTGTGCCTGGCGGCGCGGGCTGAGCGGCATGGCGGACATCCGTGAATTGCGCGGCGTCATCGGCGGCTGCAGTTATGCGCCTGGCGAAGTCGAATATACCTGCCCGCGGCACGGCGAAGTCGCTACGCTGGACATCCTCTACGATTACGAGTCCTTGCGCGCGACACTTGACCGCGACAAGATCTATGCGAGCAAAGTCACAAATCACTGGCGTTATTTGCCCTTGCTGCCTCTGGCGGAAGACAGCCAATTGCCGCCCCTGTCGGTGGGCTGGACGCCGCTGTATGACGCGTCGCGGCTGGCGGAAAAGCTGGGCGCAAATCGCATTTGGGTCAAAGACGAAGGCCTCAATCCGACTGGCTCGCTGAAAGACCGTGCAAGTTCGTTGGTCGTGGCGCGGGCGCTGCAAGCCGGTATCGAGGTGGTCGCGACAGCCAGCACGGGCAATGCGGCGGCGGCTTTGGCGGGCTTGGGCGCGGGGCTGGAGCAAATTGAAATTGTCATCTTTGTGCCGCGCGATGCGCCTCCTGCAAAAATCGCCCAGCCACTCGCTTATGGCGCGCATGTATTCCTGGTCGATGGCAGTTATGACGATGCCTACGAATTGTGCACACGAGCCTGCGCAGAATTCGGCTGGTATTCGCGCAATACCGGCGTCAATCCTTTCACCACCGAAGGCAAAAAGACAGTCGCGCTGGAGATCGCCGAGCAGTTGGGCTGGCGCGCGCCGGATGTCGTGGCCGTCAGCGTGGGCGATGGCAGCATCATCAGTGGCATCTACAAGGGCTTCTTCGATCTGCTGCAGCTGGGCTGGATCGACAAGCTGCCGCGTTTGCTGGGCGTGCAGGCCGAAGGCAGCGCCGTGCTCGCCGATGCCTGGCGGGAGGGTTTGGCGCCGTCCGCGATCACACGCCGAGCCGTCAACACCATCGCCGACAGCATCGCCGCCGAGCTGCCCCGCGATCGCAGCAAAGCCATTCGGGCCGTGCGAGAGACCCAGGGCGCGTTCGTCACTGTCAGCGACGCGCATATTATGCAAGCCATACCGCTGCTGGCCAGGTTGTGCGGAGTCTTTGCCGAGCCAGCGGCCGCGGCAGCTGCAGCCGGGGTACAAAAGGCGCTGGCGGCGGGCATCATCGACCGCGACGCAGAAATCTGCCTCGTCAGCACCGGCAACGGGTTAAAGGATATCGCCAGTGTGCGCGAAAGCGTCAGTGGCGCGCCGCCGATACCAGCCGATGTCGATGCGGTGCGCGCGCGGCTCGGGGAAATCGGATTGCTGTGAGCGAGCGCCCGACCTATTCCATTGTCGC
>DAOUJB010000415.1:0-5654 GCA_034423155.1 Anaerolineae bacterium
GAAGCGGTCTTCAGCGGCGCGATTTCCACCGACCAGATCAAACGCAGCATCGCCGAACTGATCGATTATCTGGGGCGCAGCAACAGCTATGCGCAGGGCGTCTTTCTGCTGACAGGCACGGGCATCGTGCCGCCGGCCGACTTCACGCTGCTGCCCGGCGATGAAGTGCGCATCGGCATAGACGGCATCGGCAGCCTGTGTAACACCGTCATCGAGGTCTAGCGTGGCGCGACGCGTGGAACTGACGGCGCTGCGACTGCCCTATTTTGGCACGCCCACCCGCCAGCCAATCATCTCGCCCGCCACCTACCAGGCGCGCATAGACGCAGCCCTGGCGCGCGCAGCCCAAAACCAGCTGGATGCGCTGATCGTCTATGGCGACCGCGAACACTTCGCCAACCTAGCTTACCTGACCGCTTATGATCCGCGCTTTGAAGAGGCGCTGCTGATTTTGCTGCCGGGGCAGACGCCACAATTGCTGGTCGGCAACGAAGGGCTGAATTACAGCCAAATCGCGCCCATTCCGCTGCTGCGCCGGCTTTATCAGACATTCAGCTTGCCCGGTCAGCCGCGTGGAGACAGCCCGCGCCTGAGCGAGCTGCTGCGCGATTGTGGCTTATGCGCCGGGCAGCGGCTGGGCGTGGTCGGCTGGAAATCGTTTGATGCGCGCGAAGCCGACGATCCGCCGCGCACACTGGATATCCCGGCTTTCATCGCGGCTGCGCTGGCCGATGTGACGGGCGACCCCGGGCTGCTAATCAACGCGACCGATCTGTTCATTCAGCCGGCGCGGGGCTTGCGGGCAGTCAACGATGTCGACCAGCTAGCCGCTTTTGAATTCGCCGCGACATTTGCTTCGCAGGCTGTGCGCGATCTCATTTTTGGCATCAAAGCGGGCCTGCGCGAAATCGACGCCGTCCAGCTGATGGGCTTGCGCGGCTTCCCGCAGAGCTGCCATCTGATGTTTTCCAGCGGAGAACGCGCCGGGCTGGGCTTGGCGAGTCCCTCGCTGCGGGAACTGCGGCTGGGCGATCCGGTCTTCCTGGCTTACGGCATATGGGGCGCTTTGAATGCGCGGGGCGGCTGGCTGGCGCGCGACCGCAATGACTTGCCCGCGGGCGTTCGTGATTATGTGCAAAAGCTGGTCGCGCCTTACTTCCGCGCGATTGTCGAATGGTACGAGGCGCTGGCAATCGGCGTGACGGGCGGCGAACTGCACAGCATCATCCAGGCGCATCTGGGCGATCCTTTTTTTGGCATCGGGCTGAATCCCGGGCACTTGATTCACCTGGACGAATGGCTGCATTCGCCGATCTTCGCTGACTCGGATATGCGGCTGCGCAGTGGCATGGCGCTGCAAGTCGATGTCATTCCCGCCACGCACGGACCCTACCACACGACCAATATCGAAGATGGCATCGCGCTGGCGGACGAAGACCTGCGCCTGGCTTTTTGGCGTAAATATCCGGCCGCCTGGAATCGCATCCAGCAACGCCGCAACTTCATGCGTCAGCAACTGGGCATCCGCCTGCGTCCGGAAGTGCTGCCGTTCTCCAACATGCCGGCTTATCTGCCACCGTTTTGGCTTAATCCGCAGTTGGCGATGCGCATGAGTGTTTGAAAGGCTGCTTGCTATAGATACGCAGAAGTTTAGTCAAGAAAGCAATGAAAAAACTTACCACCGAGTACACCGAGTTGAAAGAGTACGCCGAGAATCTTCTTTGGATGATGGCATTCAGTACAATCGTCTGATCCACCTCCTACATACAGATTGTCAGGTACGCTGAATACCAGATTCTAGCTCGATACGCTCTCGCGCTTTCCTCTGTGTACTCAAAATACTCGGTGTACTCGGTGGTAATGATTTTAAGTCTTTCTCGGTTTCATTGAGGCGCAAAGGATCGACATGAAAATCACAGCAATCGAAAGCCTGCAATGGCGAGAATATCCGCGTCTGCTGGTCGTGCGCGTGTTTACCGACAGCGGGATCGTTGGTTTGGGCGAGACAGTCGACAAGGTCCCCGCCGCCAAAGCCGCCTTGCATGGCACGATCGCGCCGCTCGCGCTGGGGCAAGACCCGCTGGATATCGAAGGGCTGTGGCGCTTTATCATGGACAACATCATGTATCACGGCTATGCGGGGGCAGAGACACGCGCCCTTTCCGCCTTCGAAGTGGCGCTGTGGGACATCATGGGAAAGCACTATGGCGCGCCGCTGGTTCATCTGCTGGGCGGCAAAACCCGCGAGGCAATCCCCACCTACAACACTTGCCTCAGCTTCGGCGCTGTGCGCGATTATGAAGCCTGGCACGATGATGCCGGCACCCTGGCGAAGAGCCTGCTGGCGGACGAAATCAACGCCATGAAGATTTGGCCTTTCGACCAGTTTAGCGAGCGCAGCTTTGGGCAGCGCATCACCAGCGCCGAGATCGAGCAAGGTCTGCTGCCCGTGCGCCAGATCCGCGAGGCGGTCGGCATGGACATGGAGATCGGCCTGGAGTTTCATTTTCGCTGGAATCGCGCTTGCATGGAGCGCATCGCCCGCGCGCTGGAGCCATTCGACATTCTCTTCCTGGAAGATGTCATGCCGCCGGTGTATCCCGATGAAATCAAGGCGCTTTCGCAGAAAACCAGCATCCCCATCGTCGGCTCGGAGCTGTTGATGACCCGCTGGCAACTGCGCGAATGGCTGGAAAAACATGTGTCGCAGATCGTGATGACAGACGCGGTATGGAATGGTGGCCTGGCCGAGACACGCAAGATCGCCGCGCTGGCCGAGACTTTCGGCCTGCCGCTGGTGCTGCACAATGTGGCGGGACCGATCTGTCACGCAGCTTGCATGCACTTGGGCGCGCATATCCCCAATCTGTATTATGTCGAGTCGTCGCGAGCCTTCTACAAAGAAATCTTCCCCGCCTTGACCGACCTGTCGCCGAGCGTCCGCGCCGGTTGTCTGGATGTGCCGGATGGACCGGGACTGGGCGTGACTCTGCGCGAGGATGCGCTAGCTCGCCACGATTTGATCCGCCAGGTCAGCGAAGGACCGGGGCTGGCCGCCGGCCGCCGCGCCATGGGCGACCACTGGGCGGTGGAAGAGATTCGCTGAGAAGATCGCTGGGCGGCAAGCGGGATTGCACGCGAATGAGTAGCGCAAACACATTTTATATTATAATTATAGGAGAATATTATCTTAGATGCATATGGAACGAAAAACCCCGGGATGAAGGAGAAAAACGATGTACATGAAGATATTGGCGGGGCTCCTCGCAGTGGCGCTCCTGGTCGCGGCGCCGGCGCTGGCGCAGGACGATGACATTCCCACGATTGCGATGATGAATTTCGGTTATTCCGCCGGGCAGACTTTGGCGACCAAGGGCGCATTCGATGTCTTGCAGGCTTATGGCTATTTCAACGAAGAAGAACGCGTTTTGCTGGATGAAGGCGAAGACCTCTTCGGTGAAAATATCAATGTGCTTTGGCGCAACGCCGGCTCAGACACGCCGACAGCCAACCTCATGGTTGAAGATGCGATCGATCGCGGCGTGGACGCCATGCTGATCGTCACGACGCAGGTGACGCAAATCGCGGTCAATGCCACGAGCGACATGGACGACCCGCCGGCAATCATGTTCAGTCTCGTCGGCTCGCCCTATTTCGCCGGCATCGCCGACGCGCCCTGCATCAAGCCGGCTCATGTCGGAGGATCGCAGTATCATCTGCCCTATGCGGAATCTGTAGCGGTCACGCAGCTATGGAATCCCGACATCAAGGTCATTGGCATGATAGTCGCGCCAGGCGAACCGATTAGCGTGTCTGGCGCCAGGAGCCTCCAGCAAGCGGCCGAAGACCTCGGCTTGACGGTCGAAGTCGCCACCGTCGTCACCCTGAGCGATCTCAACCTCGCCACCGAAGCCTTGGTGAACCGCGGCGTGGAAGCGCTCATCAATCCCATCAGTTCCATAATCTTGTCGGGGACGACGCTGCTGCAATCGCTGACCGCCGAGTACGGCATACCGTTGTTCGGGATCTTCCCTTACCACGTTTACAACGGCGCGACAGTGGCGGCCGGCTTCAATAACGTCTGTGGCGAAGGCGCTGTCCAGGGGCGCATGATGGCCGCCCACCTGAATGGAGATATCGACATATCCGAAATCAGCATCAACCGGACCGAGGACTTCGGCATCGCCATCAATCTGGATTCAGCCAAAGCGCAAGGCGTCGACATCTCGGACGAACTGCTGGCGATGGCGGACTTTGTCATTGAGGACGGCGTCAGCAGTACTGGCGCAACGCGGGAATTGCCCGAGGTCGTTACCACCTTGCCTGATATGCCAATCGAGGAGCGCCGCGCCGCCGACCTGGCATTCCTGGAGACCCTTCGCTGCACGGACGAGATGATCGCCGAACAGCGAGCGGAACTGGAAGATACCTGGGCAGAGGACTAGCTTGCCGATTTCATTGGCTCGTTTTCCGCATGAGGGCGGTTGATCGCAATCGCCCTCTTTTTGTTTCCCCGCGCTGATGCTAGATTGATGCGCGTTCAAAGACCGACAAGGAATATCCTGATGCAAGTTGCCCGCCTGCACGGACCCAAAGATATCCGCCTGGCCGACGAGCCGCCGCCACCCAGCCCAGCCCAGGGCGAGGTGCGCCTGCATATCGGCACGGTCGGGCTTTGCGGCAGCGACCTGCATCTCTATGAAACGGGCCGCATCGGCTATACCGATGCCCGCTCGCCTTTTGTGCTCGGGCACGAATTCATGGGCGTGGTCGATGCGCTGGGCGACGAGGCGCTGGACGGCTTGCACGAGCCGCTGCAGATCGGACAGCGCGTGGCGGTCGATCCCGCTGTGCCCTGCTGGCGCTGCGAACTCTGCGAGCAGGGGCATCCCAACTTGTGTCCCAATCACATTTTTTATGGGCTGTATCCCGAAGATGGCGCCTTGCGCGAACACATGATCGTCAGCGCGCGCAATTGCTTCCCCATGCCCGAGGGCATCAGCGACGAGAGCGGTCCACTGCTGGAGACGCTGGGCGTGGCCATTCATGCGCTGGACTTAGCCAACTTGCGCATCGGGCACGCTGTCGCCGTGCTAGGTGCCGGGCCGGTCGGTTTGCTGATCGCCCGCTTGGCTGTGTTGGCTGGCGCAGACCCGGTCATCGTCAGCGACAAGTTCGACTGGCGCTTGCAAAAGGCGCGCGACTGGGGCGCTGCGCATACGCTGAATGTCGACAAGGGCAATCCAGTTGCGGCGGTGGCCGAGCTGACGGGCGGACGCGGCGTTGATGTGGCGATCGAAGCGGCCTGGGCTGACCATTCAGTGCAGCAAGCGGCGGAGATGGCGCGTTATGGCGGGCGGCTGGTGCTGGTGGGCATCCCGCCCGATGACAAGCTGAGCATGCAGCATTCGGTGGCGCGGCGCAAGGGGCTGACCATCATGATGTCGCGGCGCATGAAGCACACTTATCCGCGCGCGATTCAATTGGCGGCATCGGGCAAGGTCGCGCTGGACGAACTGGTTTCGCACCGCTTTCCGCTGGCGCAGACAGCCTCTGCCTATGCCAGCAACGCCGCTTATGAACCGGGCGTCAACAAGGTCATCCTGCAGGTCGGCAGCTGAAAGTCCCCCCCCCCCCCCCCCCTCCCCCCCGCC
>DAOUJB010000416.1:0-2063 GCA_034423155.1 Anaerolineae bacterium
GCGCGTGTGGCGGTATCAATTGCGAGAAGGCAGCGGTGGCGAGGGGAAACACGCCGGGGGCGATGGCATCCTGCGCGAATATGAAATGCTTGTGCCTGTGACCGTAACCATCAATGCCGAGCGACGGCGGCGAGCGCCCTATGGCATCCACGGCGGGGCGGATGGCAAGCGCGGAGTCAACACGCTGATCATGGATGGGCGCAGCCAGGTCGTCAGTGGCAAACACAGCGCGCCATTGCAGGCTGGCGATCGCGTCATCATCGAGACGCCGGGAGGTGGTGGCTGGGGACTCAATAGCTAACCCCCTTTGTCCTGACGCGTAGGGGCGAGCCATTGGGTCGCCCGCTTCGGCTACCCTGTCCGTCCTGACGGGGAGGCGTAAGTGACTTGGGGGTTTCGCCTAGTTCATCCCCTCCACGCGCACGCCGGGACCCATGGTTGAGCTGAGTGTCATGCGGCGGATGTAGGCGCCTTTTTGCGACTCGGGCTTGGCGGCGAGCACCGTATCGAGCACGGCTTGCAAGTTCTCCGACAATTTGTCGTAGGGGAAGCTGGCTTTGCCGACTGGCACATGCAGGTTGCCGGTACGGTCGTTGCGGAATTCCACGCGCCCGGCTTTCAACTCGCCGATAACGCGCTCGATATCATCGGGCTGGACGACGGTGCCGGCTTTGGGATTGGGCATCAGGCCGCGGGGACCAAGAATGCGCGCGATTTGCCCGACCTTGCGCATCATGGGCGGCATGGCGATGGCCACATCAAAGTCCAGCCAGCCATCACGAATCTTGGCGATGACTTCGTCTGTGCCGATGATATCGGCGCCGGCCGCCAGCGTCGATTCTTCCAACTGCTCTTCGACAAATGCCAAGATGCGCACTTGCTTGCCCGTGCCATTTGGCAGCATGACCGTCGTACGCACCTGCTGGTCGCTGTGACGCGGGTCGATGCCCAGGCGGAAGTGCGCCTCGATTGTCTCGTCAAACTTGGCGGTGGCGTTGGTTTGCACCAGCCGCAGCGCCTCGTCCAATGGATAGTAGGTCTGGCGGTCGAAGCGCGCGAGCGCCTCTTTGTAACGTTTTCCCATGGTTGTTCTCCTCGGTGGTATGCGGGCGGGGGCGCCCTCCCACGATGTTAATTGCGGAAGCCGCTCAATCGGCGACTTTGATGCCCATTTGCCGCGCCGTGCCCTCGACCTGCCGCATCGCGCCTTCGATATCAATGGCGTTCATGTCGTTCATCTTGGCTTGGGCGATTTCTCGCACCTGGTCGCGCATGAGGGTGGCGACAGTTTCAGTGGCTGGGTTGGATGCCGCTTTGGCGATGCCAGCCGCGCGTTTGATCAAAAAAGAAGTCGGCGGACTCTTCAGCGCGAACTTGAAAGAGCCATCGCTGAAGATGGTGATTTCCGCGGGCACGATATCGCCCATGCGGCTGGAAGTGCGGCCATTGTATTCCTTGCAGAACTGCATCAGGTTGATGCCGTGCTGGGCGAGCGCGGGACCGATCGGCGGCGCTGGGTTGGCTTTGCCAGCCGGGATCTGCAATTTGACGACCGCCTTGATTTTCTTTGCCATGTTGATTCCTCGCGTTCCGTGATTCTCTTTGGCCGATGTTTGCGCAAAGCGAGGCGACCCGGCGGATCGCCCGTACAAATACTTCCCAAGCCTACATCCGCTCGACTTCCATGAAGCTGAGCACGACGGCTGTTTCGCGACCGAAAAAGTCGACCATGACTCGCACTTGCTCGCGCCCGGGGTCGAGCGAAGCGACAGTGCCCGGGAAGTCGTTGAAAGGACCGCCCACGATGCGCACGCGTTCGCCGATGCGATAATCCACTTTGACGACCTTGTCTTCGGAGTCCATGCGGTCCATGATTTTCTTGACTTCTTCGGGCCGCAAGGGGATGGGGTCGTTGCCGCCGCCGACGAAGCCGGTGACGCCGGGCGTATTGCGCACGACATACCAGCTGTCTTCGTCCAGCGTCATCTGCACCATGACATAGCCGGGGAAGACGCGCTTTTCGACTGTGCGGCGCTTGCCGTCTTTGACTTCGATTTCGTCTT
>DAOUJB010000417.1:0-6656 GCA_034423155.1 Anaerolineae bacterium
GACGATGCCGTCGCCTTGGTCATGGCGCTTCGTCAGCCAGATATTGATGTCAAAGCCATCACGGTGGTGGCTGGCAATGTGCCGCTGGCGCAAGCTGTGCAGAACGCATTGTACACAGTCGAATTGTGCGGGGCGGCTGTGCCTGTGGTTGCGGGCTGCGAAAAACCGCTGCTGCGACCGCTGGAGACCGCCCAGGAAGTGCACGGCGATGATGGCATGGGCGATATCGGCTTGCCGCTGCAGGGACGCGCGCCGACGCCAGGCCATGCCGCCGATACCTTGCGCGAGGTCATCCGCCAGCACGCCGGCAATATCACGCTGGTCACGCTGGGTCCACTGACCAATGTGGCGCTGGCGCTGCTGCAAGAACCCGAGCTGGCGCAATGCGTCTCCGATTGCTTCATCATGGGCGGCATCGGCAGCGGACACGGCAATGTGACGCCGCTGGCCGAATTCAACATCTGGGTCGATCCCGAAGCTGCCAAGATCGTCTTCGAATCGGGAATGCCCATTCACATGGTGGGCTGGGATATCAGCTGGAAATACGCGACTTTTGATGCCGCGCAAGCCAGCGAAATCCGCGCCATTGGCACGCCGCTGGCCGAATTCGTGGTCGATATCCAAGCGACGCTGACCGACTTTGCCATCGCCGAGACAGGTTTGAGCGGCTTCGACCTGCCCGACCCGATCACCATGGCCGCCGCCATCGAGCCAGGTATCGCGAAATTTCGAGATCACCGCGTCGATATCACGGCCGGCGACGGCATGGCGCGCGGATTGACTGTGGTGGATGTGCTTGGAGTCACTGGCTTACCGCCCCAGGTCAAGGTGGCGACGAGCGCCGACCGCGAGGCATTTGTGGCGATGCTGCGCAGAAGCGTGTCCTAATCGTCCGAATTGGCGATGCTGGAGGCGGCGAATCCCGAACCGGCGTTGGGGATCAGCAATTCGTTGCCAGCAAAGATGCGCCGCGGATCAATATCCGGGTTGGCCGCGATGATATCTGCCACGCTGGCTGCGTAACGGCGGGCGATGCTATAGACGCTTTCTCCGCGTTCGACAACATGAACCACATCACCAGGCGGGCGCGCGATCTGCTCTTCTGCCCAGCCATGGGCGCGCGATAGCAGATTGAAGGCAGCTTGCGCCCGTTCGCCCCGCGCCTGCTCTGCTTCGGATGCGGGCAGCGAACCGCTCCAAGCCAAGGCCCTGGTCGAGCCGCCTGCCGCCGGCGACAGGATGCCGATGGCGCTTTCGCCCGCGTTGATGCGCTGCCCATAGATAGTCGTCACCGCGCCGCGATGCACGGTCAGGCTGAGCGCGCCACGATGCGCCTGCTGAAAACTGACCATGGAGCCGACATGAATGTCGACGCCGTTGACCGTCAGGTTTACCGGCACATCGCTCGGCGTCTGCACAGCCACCAGCGGCTCGGCACTGGCGCATTCGGCATACGCGCTACCGGTCGTCAGCGAGAAGGTGCGCAAGGGATACGGTTGTCCGATGGTGATGCGTGGCAGCGACTCCATGGCTTGCAGTCGCTGGACCTTGTCGGCTTCGATCCAGGCGATCATGCCATCAGAAACCTCGCGCAGCCAGTCGCCATCGCTCTCCCAGGCATCGACCAGCACAATGTCATCTTGACGCAGTTCGCCAATGGGCTCGGGAATGATGCCGGGCAGCCGAAACAAGCTCGCGTCTGACACAGCCGCCGTGCTCAACGGCTCGCCGAAGGTCATGACTGCTTCGGGAGCGACTTCGTTGCTGATCTGCGCATCGCCGCCCAGCAGCGCCAACACACCGGGACCAGCGTAAGTAAGCGGCAAATTCGCGCCCAGGCGGATGACGGCAGCGCCCCAGCTTTGGTCTTGCCCAGCAAAGCCAGCCGAGGTGATGCGCGTGACACTCGCCAGCGAGTCGGCATCGGCTTGCACGGGCGGGCTGACGATGCACAAGCTGTCGCGCGCGAGATCGAGGCATTGCTCGGCAATCGAAGCGAGCGCCCGCTGCACGACCTCTTCGCAAGCGGATTCTTGCGCTGCCGTCACGGCACACACCAGGATGAGCAGGGAAAAGAGCAGCTTCAGCTTCACAAGCATCGCATTTCGTTTTGCTGGCACATGCGCTCTGTATGCTAGCACATCAAGCCTGCGCGCGCTTTGGACGCCGCCTTTTCCTGCGCCGCGGCTGCTTCTGCTGCTGCTTTTTCCACTGGTCGCGCAAGGTCACGATGCGGTTGAACACCAGGCGCTGGCTGGTCGAATCGGCATCAACAACGAAGTATGCCAGCCGCTCGAACTGGAAGCGGTCGCCGGGATGCGCGGTCGCCAGGCTCGGCTCGGCCAATACGGGGTCGACCACTTGCAGCGACTGCGGATTGATGAAGGCGGTGAAATCCTGGTCGCGATCGGCATCGGGATTTTCGACTGTGAAGAGCGTGTCATAGAGCCGCGCTTCGGCCTCGAGTGCATGCGGCGCGGAGACCCAGTGCAGCGTCGCTTTGGGACGGCGGCCATCGGGCGCGCTGCCACCGCGGGTTTCGGGATCATAGGTGCAGCGCAGCTCGATCACTTCGCCATTGGCGTCTTTGATGACCTCGCGGCAGGTGATGAAATAGGCGTAGCGGAGGCGCACTTCGCGGCCTGGCGCCAGGCGGAAGAATTTGCGCGGCGGGTCTTCCATGAAATCTTCGCGCTCGATATACAGCGTTTTCGAGAACGGCACTTTGCGCGCGCCGGCGCTGGCGTCTTCCGGGTTGTTGATCGCGTCCAGCTCTTCGGTCAAGTCATCTGGATAATTTTCGATCACCACCCGCAGCGGGTTGAGCACAGCCATGACTCGGTTGGCGCGTTTGTTGAGGTCGTGGCGGATGTGATATTCCAGCTTGTGCAGCGCGACCACGCCCTTGACCTTGCCGACGCCGATCTCATCGCAGAATTCGCGGATGGCTTCTGGCGTATAACCGCGGCGGCGCAAACCTGCGATGGTCGGCATGCGCGGGTCGTCCCAGCCTTGTACATATCCCTCTTGCACCAGGCGGATCAGCTTGCGTTTGCTGAGCACGGTGTGGCTCAGATTCAGCCGCGCGAATTCGATCTGCTGCGGATGATAGATCTCGATATTGTCCAAATACCAGTCATAGAGCGGACGGTGGTCTTCGTATTCCAGCGTGCAGATGGAATGCGTTATGCCCTCCAGCGAATCCGACTGGCCGTGGGCGAAGTCGTACATGGGATAAATGCGCCAGTCAGCGCCGGTGCGCGGATGCGGCGTATCGAGGATGCGGTACATGACCGGGTCGCGCAGGTTGATGTTGCCGCTGCTCATGTCGATCTTGGCGCGCAGCACCGCCTCGCCCTCTTTGAAGCCGCCAGCGCGCATCTTCTCAAATAGCGCCAGATTTTCTGCTACCGGTCGATCGCGATAGGGGCTTTCGATGCCCGGCGCGGTCAAAGTGCCGCGGTAGGCACGGATTTCGTCGGGGCTTAGCTGGTCGACATAAGCGCGCCCGATGCGGATCAAATCGACAGCCATGTCGTAAAGCTGGTCGAAGTAATCGGAGGCGAAGTAGAGGCGGTCGCCCCAGTCATAACCCAGCCAGCGCACATCGTCGATGATGGCGTCGATATACTCCTGCTCTTCTTTGGCGGGATTGGTATCGTCAAAGCGCAAATTGCAGAGGCCGCCATATTGCTGGGCGATGCCAAAATTGAGGCAGATCGACTTGGCATGACCGATATGCAGGTAGCCATTGGGCTCGGGCGGGAAGCGCGTGTGCACCCGACCTTGGAAGCGGTCTGCTTCATTGTGCGCATCTACGATCTCGGTGATGAAATTTCGCTTGGAGTCTGTCTCGGGCATGCTGATGCCTCGCCCCATCGCTGTTCCTGGCGGCGCAGTGTAGCCGAGCTTGGGCGCGCTTGTCTAGCCTGTCGCCAACATCGACCCTCCCCGGTCCCTCCGACAGGTCAGGGGGAGGCTGAACCCCCGGTCTCCGAAACAACTTCGAGTAGGGGCGAGGCGGCGACTCGCCCGCTTTCCCCAGGTCACGGGGAGGGGTTGCGTGGTCGGGATTTCGCTGGGCGGCGCTTTTTGTACAATAGCGGCATGTTTTCTCTGCGCTGGCTCGTCCTGCTGGTCATCCTGCCGCTCGCCGCTTTGGCGCAGGCGCATGGTTATGTGGTGCGCGCCATCCCCGCCGACCGCAGCACGCTGGAACGTCCGCCGACGCGCCTGCAATACTGGTTCAGCGAGGCGCTGGAAGCGCGCTTCAGCGAAATTCACCTGCGCGACCAAGCCGGCAGCATCATCGCCAGTGGCGGCGTCGACGAACGCAACTCGGCGCTGCTGACCATGCCGGTGCCAGCGGACTTGCCCGATGGCGCATACATCGTGGAATTGCGCCCAGCTTTTGCCAGCGACGGGCATGTCATTGCCGAAAGCCGCGTCTTCTTCGTGGGCGAGGCGGTCGGTGGCATCAGCGGGACAGCCGCAGACGACCGCGCCATACCCCTGGAAGCGCTGTGGCGGGCGGCGCTGAACCTGGCGAACTGCCTGTTTTTTGGCGCAGCCAGTTTGTTTGCGCTGGTGCTGCTGCCGGCCTGGGGCAATGCGCGACACAAAGAGAACCTGCCCCCGCGAGTCATGCGCCGTCTGCGCAGCCTTGTCGTGGGCGCTTTGCTGCTAGCCATCGCAGCCAACATCGTGGCGCTCGTGCAGCAGTCGATGGTTTTTTTTAATGCCGGCGCGGCGCAAGTGCTGGCGCAGAACCTCTGGCAAGTCGTGCTGATCGGCTCGCGCTTCGGCGATGTCTGGACATTCCGCCTGGTGCTGCTGGTTTTCAGCGCGGCGCTGCTCTTTGCGGCTGCCTATTATCGCGAGCTATTCCCCGGGCTGGCGCTTGGCATCTGGCGCGGATTGCCCTGGCTGGGCGCACTTTTCATCGGCTTGAGCATGGTCACCAGCCACGCGGCCGGTTCGCTGCTGCTGCCCTGGCTGGCCATCGCGGTGGATTGGCTGCATGCGCTGGCGGCGGCATTTTGGCTGGGCGGCTTGCTGACCTTGACGCTGATCTTGCCGACGGCGCTGCAACCGCTGGACGCAGAAGCGCGGCAAGTTGCGCTGCGAGCCGTCTTGAGTCGATTCTCGCGCCTGGTTTTCCCGTTGGTTTTGCTTGTGCTGGTCAGCGGCGTCTACAACGCGCTCAACTTCCTGACTGCGCCCAGCGACCTGGTCACCAGCTATGGGCGAACGCTGGGCATCAAGCTGCTGCTGGTCGCGCCGGTCTTGCTGCTGGGCGGCTGGCACAGGCGATCGCTGCGAGCGGGCATCCAGGCGGTGAGTTTGCGCTCGCTGCGGCTGGAATCGTTTTTTCTGCTGGCTGTGCTCGTGGCGGTGGCCTGGCTGAGCGCGACTCCCCTGCCCGAACCTGCCCTGCCACAAGCCGATGTAGCAGCGCCGCGAGCCAGGCAGCAAGCAGGCGACTACCAGGTCACGGTTGCGATTTTGCCGGGCGGACCGGGCGTCAACACGACAGATATCGTCATCCAACGCGCCGACCAGCCAGGTGATGATCTGCGCGTGCAGGTGCAGATGGTCGATCCAGCACGAGACCGGCGCAGCGCCTGGCAACTGGCCGAGGCGGTCGATGCCGGGCTGTATGTGGTGGCTGGCGATGATATCGACCAGGCTGGCAAGTGGTGGTCGCTGGTCGATATCACCGAAGCGGACGGCGAAATCATCCGCGCTGCCTTCGCCTGGGATATCAGCGAAGCGGCCGCGATCGAAGTTTCGCGCCCGCCCAATCTGCTGCATTTGCTGGTCTTGCTGGGCATCGCCGGGCTGCTGGTCTATCTGGCCTTCCCGCATGCGCGCAGGCTGGTCGCAGCGCTGCGCTTGACGCTGGCCAGCGCGCTGATTGCCGCCGGCGCAATTGTCATCTCCCTCGCTGTCATGGTGGGCGGCGCGCTGATGATCGCCCAGCAGCAACAGGAATATGAACGCACCTTGAACCCGCCGCCGCTGGTCGTCAACAGCGTCCTGCCCGATGCCAAGTCATTGTCGCGTGGCGAGGCGCTTTTTGCAGCACGCTGTCCAGCTTGGCGCGAAAACGCCGACTTCGAATCCTTGCTGCGGCGCATGGGCAAGTCGCGGGACGAGTTCCTCTTCGCTTCCGTGCACGATGGCTGGCGTGATTTGGGTGCTTGCGAGAGCGACCTGTCCGACAGCCAGCGCTGGGATGTGGTCAACTACCTGCGCATGCTGGAAACGCGCGATTAACGCAAAAATGCCTCGTGCAAGCCGCCATCGACATTGATGATCTGACCAGTCGTCTTGCTGAAGGCGGCGCTGATGAGCAGATAAGCGACTTCGGCCTGGTCTGTCGGATGGATGGCGGCCTTCGTCAAGGTGCGCTGGGCATAGAATTGCGCCAGGCGGTTGCGCAGCGTCTCGGTGTCTTCGTCATCGCTGAAATCGAGCGAATATTTGCGCAGTGAATTTTTCACCCGTTCGCGCGGGAACATGCTGCTGCCGGTCACGACAGTCGCCGGTGCCACGCCATTGACGCGCACCAGAGGCGCCAGCTCCAGCGCCAGCTCGCGGACGAGGTGATTGGCGGCTGCTTTGCTGGTGTCATAAGCCAGGCTGCCGGCCTT
>DAOUJB010000418.1:0-8531 GCA_034423155.1 Anaerolineae bacterium
GAGCCGCGGGGGTACACCCGGTATCATCCCGAACCCGGCAGTTAAGCCCGCGAGCGCAGATGGTACTGCATTGGAGACGATGTGGGAGAGTATGCCGCCGCCAACGCTCTGTGCCCTTGCTGCGCCGCTTTTTTGTTTTGATCTCATAACTGCTGCTGCCTCTTCTGCCTGACTTCATTGCACCCTTTCGTAGTACGCCATAAAACTCTACACTCGCGTTATGATCAGAAATGCATCTACTCGCCTGTCGCACGCGCTGCCCTATGCAATCGCGTTGGCCTGTGTATTCTTCGTCTACGCCATCAGCTTGCCCAGGATCAAAGCCACGCCCGCCTATGTCGGCGACGACATGGAGACATTGAAGCATATTCATCCGCTGAATTTGCAGGAAATCTACAGCCTCAGCGATACGGTGCGCAGCGTCGCCTACAAGAGCATGGAGCATGCGCCACTTTATTATGCGGGATTAAATATTTGGCAAGGACTGACTGGCTACGACCTCTTTACAGCGCGGCTGCTGTCGGTCTACTTTGCCATGCTGGCTGCGGCGGCCGCCTGGCAAGTCGGGCGTATGGGCGGCGACCACGAGCTGGCCTGCGGCCTGGCGATCGCGATCTCGAGCCAGGCATTCTTTGTGCATTATGCCCATGTCGTGCGTATGTATACGCTGATCGCGCTGTTGGCGGCCTGGCTGTTATTGTCCTACTGGCGTCTAGTCGCTGCGAAGGGACGCCCGCGAACCTGGCGCTGGCTGTCCTTGATTTGCGCGACCGCGACTATCATTTATGTGCACTATTTCGGATTCTTCCTCATCGCGGCGATCGGCTGCTGGCACCTGCTCTTCGTGGACAAGGACCGCCGCTGGCTCTTCGTCGCGCTGACGATGGCGGCGGGATGCCTGACTTTCATCGGCTGGCTGCCGGTTGCCTTGCGCGGCTTTGGACGCAGCCAGGATGTGCTGGCCGAGACGCACATGGCCTTCGGCGAGGCGCTGCAAGCCATCCTTGCGTTATCCGCCAACGGGCTGTGGATTATTCCCCCAATTGCCTTCGCTGCGGCGCTGGCCTATCGTCGTCGGTTGACGCGCGCCGAGCAGTTCTTGCTGTTTGTCGGCATCAGCCTGCTGGCGATGCTTTTGCTGCTAAACGAAATCGTGCCCATCCTGGTCGAGCAGCGCATGCGCTACATCACCATTCTGCTCCTGCCCATGTGCTGCGCAATCGTGATCGGCCTGCGGCATTTGCCCGGTTGGCGCGGATTGCGCTGGCTGTTAGCGGCTCTCGCTTTCGCTTCGTTCTTCGCCTATGCCGGCGGCGAAGACCTCTTTCGCTTTGCCGGCTTGCGGCATAGTCAGGCAGACCGCAAGACGCATTTGCAGGAGTTCATTTACGAGTCGCAGCGCTTTGCGGGCAAGGGGCTGCTAATCCTCAGCCTGGACGAGCGGGCGCGCTGGACAGAAAATGGTCAGCCCGTCTGGTATCGCGCGCAGCTTCGGCAGCGGGGCTATACCGACCTCGCCTTCATCGGTTATGACGACGGGCAACTATGGATCAACAGCGGGTCGAACAAGCATGCCACGCTCGCCAGCATCGTCGAGCATGCGCTGGGCACCTGGGTCATTCACAATCCTGCCGCGGTCGACCTCAACGACCTGGCTTTCTATCGCGATTGGTTTCTGATGCAATATCGCAGCTGTGGCCTTTGGCTGCAGAAACCAAAAGCGATAATCGAGTTCTACTTGCAGCACGACATCCCCTGCGCGCTGGTCAGCGATGACGCGCCGGCAGCGGCTATCTTCAACAATAACGCCACGTTGGGCAACTACCTGGTCGAGGCGCAAGACGATGCAGTCGCCGTCTGGCTGTGGTGGCAGGATTGGTCTGGCGAGGATGCAGCCTATAGCCTGTCGCTGGTGAATGCCGCGGGCGAAAGTCTGGCGCAGGTCGCAGCGCAGATCGCAAGTGGACCTATCGCTGTGCACCGCCTGGACACGCTGCAGGAGCCTATCGGCGACATCGAAGTGAGGCTGCGCGTGGACGCAAGCGAAGTAACGATTTATCCCATGACGGCGGCTGGCTGAGTGGCGGAACGAGCGGGTATCGCCTTGCCAAGCGCGCGCCACTCGCCTACACTGCCGCCACCATGCTGCCTTCCGCACTCGCCCCCAGCTTGAACAAACGCACAGCCTTACCCCGTGCCATCGCGCTGCTCTGTGCGATCTTCGTCTTCATTATGGGCATCAGTTCGCTGAAGAGCGCTCCCGTCTATTTCGATGAAATCGAGACGCTAAAACACACCATCACGCGCTGGGTGGAATACACCTATACCATCCCCGAGACCATCAGCAGCGTCTCCGAGCGCAGCGTCGAGCATGGACCGCTTTATTTTGTCGTGTTGAATATCTGGCAGCGGCTGGCGGGCTATGATTTGTTCAGCTCGCGATTGCTGTCGGTTTTCTTCGCCATGCTGGTGGTTGCGGCGCTGTATCGTCTGGCAGATTTGACGCGCGACCGCGAGATTGCCTGCGCGGCTGTCATCGTCATCGCCTGCCTGGCGTACTTCAATTATTACGCGCATGTGACCCGCTACTACACCCTGCTGCTACTGATGGTGTGCTGGCTGCTGTGGTCGTACTGGCGCGTGATTGCGGCACATGGTCCGGTGCGCGGGCGGCTCTGGTTGTCTCTCTTCGCTGCGACCGCATCGATCGTCTATGTCAATTATTTCGGTTTCCTCATCATCGCGGCGCTGGGCTGCTATCACCTGCTGTTCGCGCGCAAGGATCGCCGCTGGCTGCGGGTCTCGCTGCTGATGCCTGCTGCCTGTCTGCTATTTTTGGCTTGGCTGCCGGTGGCTCTGCGCGGCTTTGAACGCAGCGGCGATGCGCTGGATGCCTCGCGTCTGTCCTTGTCGGAATCGCTTCTTGCCGTTTTGTCAATCTATGCCAATGGCCTATGGCTGCTGCCCCTGCTCGCTGTTGGAGCGTTGCTTTGGCGCAGAAAGCCCACAGGCGCAGAGACTTACCTGGCTTTCTTGGCTGGGGCGCTGCTGCTGCTGCTCTTCGCCATGAACGAGGCGACAACGATCCTGGCGGCGCGACGCATGCGCTATACTATCGTGCTGACCGTGCCTTTCTGCTGCTTTCTCGCCATCGGCTTGACGAGATTGCCCGCCTGGCGCAGGCTGCGCTATCCGCTGCTGGCTGTGTGGATCGCTGCAGGTTTCGCCTATGCCAATTCCGAAGACTTCCAGGTCTATACCAATCGCCGCGAAATCGACCATGATCTCGTGCCGCATTATCAAGAATTTGTGTACGAAGCCGATTCGCTGCCGGGGGCGCAGCTGCCCATCTTCAGCCTGCATCAGCGTGCGCTGGTGAACGACTACGAGATTCTGACCTATTATCGGGCGCGCCTGCCCCAGTGGGCGGATGTCGCGCATGCCGGCTACAACGCGCGCGACCAGCTCATGTTCCAAAGCAAGACCCTGCCCTTCCGCACGCAGGCAGCCATCGTGGAAAACGCCAATGGTCTCTGGCTGCTGCACAATCCGCAACAGACAGATTTGCCTGCGCTGGATTATTATGACGACTGGTTCAGCTACCACTATCGCTCTTGTGGCAGTTGGGTCGAAAAGCCGAACGCCGTCATCAGCTTCTATCTCAAGCAGGAGATTCCCTGCCAACTGATCACCGCGGCTCAGCCATTTGCGGTGGCGTATGACAATGGCACACGGCTGGGCAACATCTTGGTCGAGCAGCGGGACGAGGCGCTGCAAGTCTTTCTGTGGTGGCAGGGCTTTATCGACAAGCAATATAGCTATTCCTTGCAGCTTTTCGACGCGACTGGCGAACGGCATGCGCAAGTGGACGCCGTCATCGCCGATGATCCACTGGATATCAGCCCTTTGGACATAAGCGGGCTGCCGGCGGGAGCGTATACCTTGCAGCTGATCGTGTACGACTTCGAGACGCTGGAGAGCCAGGCGGGCGAGACCGTGGCGGATGGCAGGCGCTTTGAACGAGATGTAGTGATTGATTCGTTTGTGTTGAATTGATGATGGTTTTCGCTTTTTTGCGCGGCAGACCCTATGAATCCCAAGGCTGCCGTTGGGTAGACCTACCAGATCGCCCGAGCCGATACAGTATGCGATTTCGGGCGGTCTAGTAGATGGCCCCTACGCCAAACCAAGTCAGGAGAATCCCATGCGCACAACTATTCGTTGCCTTTGCATCCTGTTGCTGATCGTCGCCTGGCCCGGCCTTGCTCAGGACGCCCCGTCTGCCGCCGACATCCAAAATGACGAGGGCGGTCCAGTCGTCATCAGCGGACAACTGCATTATAGCAACGCGCTTTTCACCAATGGCGTGGCGGAACCGCTGATCATCCTGGAAGACCAAGCCGGCTTCATCGACCGCGACCGGTCTTATGTCTTCCCGCGCGAATCGCAGGTGCTGGGGCAGCTGACATCCGACTTCTTCACTTCTCCGGTCGACTACACTTTGTCGCTGCCGCTGGCGCCGGCCGGTGGTTTGCGCGATATCGACAATGATGGCCAGGCAGACAGCGGCGTCATGGTCTTTTCCATCGCCTATTGGGCGAACATCTTCGGCGATACGCTGCTGGAAGAGCGCGATGTCTACGGCGGCGGCTGGTCGACTGGCTACGCCTCGGTTCGCGCCAGCATCGACCCGCAGACGCGCCATGAGATCACTGGCGGCCGGTTCATCATCTACGCGCCAGAAGCGGGGCAGGGCTTCCCCGCGGGCTTTGGCGAAGATGGCCTGCTATTCACCGATGATGATCCGATCGTGCTGGTGCCCGCTGGCTATACCACTGTGGATTTGGATACCCAGCCCTTCACATTCGACCGTAGCGCCCGCCCGGTCATCGACTTGCACGAGCCAGAAGCCGCGGCCATCAACGACTTTTCCGAGTTGAGCTACAGCGAAGCTTTCGCCGCGATGGTCGATCTGTTCCGCCGCGAATATGCCTATACCGAGCTGTACGAGTTGGATTGGGACTCCCTGGAAGCCGAGTTTGCGCCGCGCTTCCTCGAGGCCGAGGCGGCTGACGACCCCGTGGATGCCTATGCCCTGGCGCTGCGCGACTTTATCTGGCGGATACCCGATGGGCATGTCTCCATGCCGCTGACGCTTGTGGCCGAGTATTTCCGCGATGACACCGACGGCGGCTTGGGCATCTCGCTGACAGAGCTGGACGACGGGCGCATCGTCGTCAGCTACCTGCTGGAGGGCGGTCCCGGGCACAATGCCGGTATGGAGTTGGGCGCGGAGATCCTGGAATGGGATGGCGGCACGCTCGAAGAAGCCATGCAGCGCGAATTCGTCTGGGCGCATTCGGCATTGAGCACGCCTCACAGCCTGCGCTTGCAGCAGTTGCGTTATGTCACCCGCTTTCCGCTGGGCAGCGAAGTCGCTGTCACATTCCGCAATCCAGACAGCGACGCAGAGCAATCCGCCAGCCTGTCGGTCATCGCCGAGCGCGCCAGCTTCTCGCAGTCTTCGTTTCTGGCTGGCGTCGATGGCACAGAATTGCCGGTCGAACATCAGGTGCTGCCAAGTGGCTATGGCTATGTCGCGATTTACAACTTCGACGACAACGAGCGGCTGATCGTGCAGCTTTGGGAGCGCATGCTCGAGACCTTCCGAGACGAGGAAGTGCCGGGAATCATCATCGACATGCGCTACAACGGTGGCGGCAGCGGCTACTTGGCCGACCAGTTGGGCGCTTATTTCTTTCAAGAAGAGCACATCCTGGGTTATTCCAGCCGCTACAACGAAACGACCGGCGAGTTCTATCTCGATCCGCACTCCGAAGACCGCTTCATCCTGCCGCCAGCAGAGCAGCGCTACGATGGCGAAGTGGCTGTCATCATCGCGCCCGGCTGTTACAGCGCCTGCGAATTCTTCGCCTACAACCTGACGCTGGGCGAGCGCGCGGCCATCGTCGGGCATTATCCCAGCGGCGGCTTGGGCGGCGCAGTCGATGATTTCTTGATGCCCGAAGACACCACCATCCGCTTTACCGTGACGCGCGCGCTGGATGCCGACTTGCATATCCACATCGAAGCGCAAGGTGTCGCGCCGACCGTGCTTGTGCCTGTCACCATGGAGAGCTTGTCCAGCCAGGGCGATTTCTTGCTGGAAGCGGCTGAGCAGCACCTGACCGAAGTCATCCAGGGCGAGCTGATCGACGGCGGCGAGCTGTCATTGGGCATCGGCAGCAGCGAAGTCAATGCCACGGGCTTGGTTGGTCCCGGACAAGGCGTGCGCTATCGGATCACCTTGCCGGCCGATCGCAGTGTGGATATCACCCTGCGTGGCGAAGACGAAACGGTCGACACCCTGTTGAGCCTCTACAGCCGCGATGGCGCTCGCAAATTGGGGGAAAATGACGATGTCGACGAAGACACGATCAGCTCGGCGCTGACTGAATTGGAGGTCGGTGCGCAAGCCGCCCAATTTGTCATCGATGTGCGCGTCAAGGATGTGACCGAACCCACGCCATTCTTCCTGCGCGTGTTTGGCACTGTGGAAAGCGAAGCAGAACCTGAAGCAAGCGAAGAGTAGCCGGCGGGGAGAATGCCGGAAAATGCAAGCCAACTGACGCCGCCGCTGTTGCTGCTGCATAGCGGGGATGATCGCCTAACACCGGCGATCAGCTCGCAATTCCTGGCGGCGTAAGCAAGCTCGGCCGATAGCACGCTGCGCATCTGTCCCGAACTGCGCCACGAACTGGCCAACGAAGTCGGCCGCGACGAGATCATCGCCACGATTCGCCACTGGCTGGGCGAGCGAGCCTGAACGCTCTGTATCTTCCAATTTGAGTCGGTTTCTGGATGCAGATGCATTCATATGCGCTTGCCCCGGTCCACAACATAGCTCTCATTGACAGAAAAATGCCCCTCAATATATGAAATGTTTGTGGTACTATCGTGCAAATGATTGCTAGTCCTTCGATCCGTTGCATTCTCTCAATTCTCGCAGGGCAACAGCACAGACTCAGACGCGCCGCAAGGTACGGGGAGCAGATGAAAGACCGCTTGCTCAAGCTGTGGGGACTCCCTAGTGCATTGTTTGGCGGCATCTTCCTGATTGCCGGGTTCCTCCGTCTTGTGAATGTTGAAACCGCGCACTTTTGGTACGACCAAGCGAAATCTGCGGAATACATCTGGGACATAGCGCGTGAATACATCTTCCACAGTCGCCTATACCGGCTCAGCGGCGGCTACGAAAACTTTCCACTGTCAGCCTATCTCCATGCCCCGGCTTATCTGATATCGACACATATCCATGCGTTGATTTTCTGGAATATATGTTTGAATCTGGCAGCGCTAACCATGTGCTGGTTTTTCGTACGACGCTATTGGGGCTGGCAAGCCGCCGCCGTCGCGACTCTGCTGCTGGCAACAGCCCCGTGGGATGTGTTCTATGCCCATCGTCTTTGGTCAAATACCTTGATGCCGTTCTTTGTGATGCTTTGGGCGATTTCCTGCGCATTCGCATATCACGAGCGTCGCGCTCGCTGGTGGGCGTCTGGCTGGGCGGCCGCACTCTGGCTGCTGCAATTGCACCCGAGTGGCATCATCTTTCCCGTTTCCAGCGTGTTATTGAGTGGCGCTGCCATCTTTAACGATCGTCGTTATGCCTGGGGTTGGACAGCTATGGGCTTGGTCCTGGGCATCCTGCCGGCAATTCTCTGGCTAGCCGCCCATATTGATGGATCAGCGACGTTGACTTCCGAACTTCTTCCGTTTGTAAGTGAATACAAAAGCGGATTCTATTATAACTGGAAGCTCCTGGTAGATTTCCTTACGGGACAGGATCTGGCGAACCGTTTCCAGGGACAAGGACTGGAGCAGCTTCAAGCGCAAACCTCTATCCTCAATTCTTTGGTGCCTGCGGCGATGCTGGCTGTGGGTCTCGCCACAGCTTTTGTGCTATGGAAGGCGATCCGCTCACCCAACCGCAGATTGTATCTTGTCATTGTGCCTTGGCTGTTGCTTCCGCTGATATTCCCTGCCGTGACTTGGCAAAACGAACAGAAGATGGTGTATCTGCTGCCTCTGCTGCCAGCGCCTTTCATCGCCATTGCCGCCGCCTGCCGGTCCATGTCTCTGCCTTGGCGCAGGCTGGCCTATTGCCTGGTTGCTGCCTGGTGCGCGCTGAATGTCCAGGTTATCTGGCACTGCGTGGCCTTCATTCAAAACGGCTTGGCGACGAACGATGCGCAGATCACGGCGATCGAGGGAGGCCCGCCATTGGCGTCGCCTTTGCGCATCGCCGAGGCTGCCCGAAACGCCATCCAAAAGGGAGATGCCGACGAAGTAATCGTGTTGGTGCGCCCAGTCTACGAGATGCAACATGAATTCCTGGTGCGCGCGATGCCGCTGCTCATGCACGACTTGTCTGTCCGATTCCTGAATCTTCACGACTCCAGCTTTGTATTCCCCGCCCGCAACAGCCAGATGCTTCTTGATGCTGATCTCCCTGCCCCCACCCCACGCCG
>DAOUJB010000419.1:0-2982 GCA_034423155.1 Anaerolineae bacterium
GGCTGCGCGAGGGCGGACGGTTGGTATCGGTTAATGTCGGTTCGCTGGGTGGCTTGCTGGCGCTGCGGCGGGGCGAAGCGCATCTGGCCGGCACGCATCTCTTCGACCCCGAAGCTGGCGACTACAACACGAGCTTTGTGCGGCGTTATCTGCGCGAAGAGCCCGTGCAACTGGTCACCTTTGCGCATCGCGAACAAGGGCTGATGCTGGCGCCGGGCAATCCGCTGGGCATTGGGTCGCTGGACGATCTGCAGCGGGCGCGTTTCATCAATCGCCAACGCGGTGCGGGCACGCGCGTGCTGCTGGATCATCTGCTGGCGCGGCAGGGCATCGATCCCGCAGAAGTCGCCGGTTATGATCACGAAGAGCACACGCATCTGGCGGTGGCGGCAGCGGTGGCCGATGGCATCGGCGATTGTGGCATGGGCTTGCGCGGCGCGGCCGAAGCGCTGGGCTTGGAATTTGTCGGGCTGGTTTGGGAGCGCTTCGACCTGGCGATACCCCAGCGATTCATGGCGATGCAACAGATGCAGGCGCTGCTGGAAACCCTGCGCGACGAGACATTCCGAGATGAACTGGGCGCGCAGAGCGGCTATCGCAGCGACGAAACGGGGTTAGTTCAGCCCAAGCACGATTCATGGTAAATTCAATAATGCACATTATGTGCAGAAATCCTTTTACTGACCTCGATGAAAGAAGACCGACATGAAACGCCTGCTTTTACTCTTTGCCCTGTTCACCCTGCTTGTCGTCCCCCCCCCCCTCGCTGGCGCAGACCGCCGAGAACGACGCCAAGCAAGTCAGGTCCTTGCGCGGATCCTTGTCCGCAACAGGTAACAACTTCTCTGCCGCCTTGACATGGATAGGGCCTCAATATAGAGCCGAAGGCGCCTGGAGACAAACCAATGATGGTTGGACAAATGATGAGCGCTTGATTAACTACCGTGTGAGGTGGTCGGTTCTCGGCGAAAGGAAAAGCAATTGCAAATTCTCGAGCTACAAGAGCGCCAATACCCTGCGGAGAGGGAATGCGTTCGTTCCGGCTCGGCGATTGAATCCTGTCGTGGCAAGGGGCGAGGTTGTGTATACGACGGGTGGTCGCGATTCCTTCACGATTTCCACAGTGAAGCTGAAGACGGGCGAATCCCTGTGCGTTCAAGTGCGCCCCCGCTACAAGGGAGAGCAAAATGGGACTTGGGTAGAATTGCGCATTGCGCACCACTGACCTGTCGGGGGTTCAGCCAACGCCCAGATAGCCGCGCACGGTGTCTTCGTCGTTCAGGCATTCGTCCGCCGTGCCAGCGAAAGCCAACTGCCCCTCGCGCAGGACGAAGGCGTAATCGCAATACTCCAGCGCCCGCCGCGCATTCTGTTCGACAACCACCAGCGTGATGCCCGCACCGCGCAGCGCCTGCAAAGCTTGGAAAACCTCGCCAGCCACCGCCGGCGCCAAGCCCGCGCTCGGTTCATCCAACAGCATCACCCGCGGCCGAGCCAGCCAGGCGATCGCGATAGCCAGCATCTGCCGTTCGCCGCCGCTCAACGAGCCAGCCGCCTGCCCCAGCCGCCGCGCCAAGATCGGGAATGCGCTGTGAATCTCGTCCAGCGCCGTGCTGCGTTCTTCCCGCGCCAGCCGGCCCGCGCCCAATTGCAAATTCTCGTCCACGCTCAGCGCGTCAAAGATATTGCGGCTTTGTGGCACATACGCGATGCCCAGCCGCGCAATCGCCTCGGTCGGCAAGCCCACAAGCTCGCGTCCGTCCAGGCTGATCGAGCCGCCGAAGATGCGGTTGCCGCCCATGATGGCGCGTAGAAGGGTGCTCTTGCCGCTGCCATTTGGTCCCAGCAGCGCGCTGAACTGGCGGGCGGCGAATTCCAGCGTCAGCGCTTGCAGGATTTCCAGCTTGCCATAACCCGCGGTGAGGCTGCGCAGCGATATCATGAGTCAGTCACCGAAATAGACTTGCTGCAGCAGCCGGTCGCCGGCCACATCAGCTGGCGCGCCCCGAGCGATCAGCTCGCCCAGATGCAGCGCATACACTTCGTCAACAAAATCAAAAAGAATATCCAGCCGATGCTCGACGATGAGGAAGGTGATGCCCTGTTCATCGCGCAGACGGGCGATGCGCTGGAATATATCGCGGGCGAGCAAGGGCGCGACACCGGCCGTCGGCTCGTCCAGCAAAAGCAAGCGCGGTTCTCCCATCAAAGCGCGCGCGATTTCCAGCAATTTCATCTGTCCGCCCGATAAATCCGCCGCCAGCTTGTCATACTGCGGCAACAGCTCAACTTGCTGCAGGGCCTGCAAGGCGCGTCGCGCATTTTCCGCTTCTTGATCCGCCCAGCGCCTGTGCCAGGGAGCATACACAGGACGCTCGCCGAGCTGCGACTTGGGCGGCAGCAGCAAATTGTCCAGCGCCGTCATCTTGAAGTAGAGCGTGGGCTGCTGAAAGCCGCGAGCGATGCCCCGCTGAAAGACTTCGTCCGCCCCCAGCCCGCCGATTTTTTCCCCAGCGAAGATGATCTGCCCAGCGGTGGGCGCGATGCCCCCAGCGACCAGGTCGATTAGCGTGCTCTTGCCGCTGCCGTTGGGACCGATCAGACCGATGATGGCACCTTCGGGCACATCCAGCGTGACGCCATCCAGCGCGCGCAAGCCGCCGTAATCCTTGCGCAGGTTGACGATTTCCAACAGAGGCATAGCAAGCGCCGCAATCAATAGAACCAGGCGGATTGTAGCACATGGAGAGATGGGAAAGGCGCTGGAGAGTCTGGAATCGCCGGTTGAACAACCCAATTCGCTTCATCCAACCGACATTTGACAAGCGATATAAATAGAGTACGATTGTGATATGTTCGTAACATAATAGACAGGTTGCCTTCTTTCAACCCGTATTCATCTTGATGCAATCTAGTTTCGCTATATCAGGAGTGCGTGGAAAGTTGGCAATTCCGCCCACCCCCCCCCCCCCCCCCCCACAC
>DAOUJB010000420.1:0-1608 GCA_034423155.1 Anaerolineae bacterium
CGCAGCTGCAAGAAGCCGCCAAGCGCGACCACCGCGTCCTGGGCGAAAAGCTGGATCTTTTCATCATCGACGCCATGGTGGGCAAGGGTCTGCCGCTGTGGCTGCCCAATGGCACGATCCTGCGCGATACGCTGGAACGCTGGCTGCGCGATATCCAGGTCGAGCGCGGCTACCTGCCCGTCATCACGCCGCACCTGGGCAACATCGAACTCTACAAAACCTCCGGGCATTATCCCTATTATGCCGACAGCCAATACACGCCCATTGATGTCGATGGCGACGAATTCATGTTGAGACCCATGAATTGCCCGCACCACTGTCGCATCTATACCAGCCAGCCGCGTTCATACCGAGACTTGCCGCTGCGCTATGCGGAATTTGGCACGGTCTATCGCTACGAACAATCGGGCGAATTGCGCGGATTGACTCGCGTGCGCGGCTTCACAGTCGACGATGCGCATCTCTTCGTGCGTCCCGACCAGCTGCTGGACGAATTCATCGGCGTCGTGCACCTGATTCAAGATGTCTTTGGCGCGCTGGGCATGAGCGACTTCCGCGCCCGAATCGGCACGCGCGACCCCGACAGCGACAAATATGTCGGCGACAACGCCTTGTGGGAAGAAGCCACGGTCGCCATCATCGACGCTTGCGAGCAGCTGGATTTGGAGCATCATATCGAGCCGGGCGAAGCCGCCTTTTATGGACCCAAGCTGGACTTTATCGTGCGCGATGTATTAAAGCGCGAATGGCAGCTGGGCACTGTGCAGGTCGACTACAACCTGCCGCAGCGCTTCGACCTGGAATATGTCGATAGCGACAACACACGCAAGCGCCCGGTCATGATCCATCGCGCGCCCTTCGGCAGCCTAGAACGCTTCATCGGCATCCTCATTGAGCACTTTGCCGGCGCATTCCCGCCCTGGCTGGCGCCTATGCAAGCTGTCGTCATCCCCATCCGCGAGACGCACAACGACTATGCGCTGGAAGTAACCGCCCTCTTGCGGGCGCGTGGCCTGCGTGTGCACGCCGATACAAACGACCGCAACATGCGCTCCAAGATCCGCCAGCACCGCGCCATGCTCGTCCCCTGGTTGCTGATCGTGGGCGACCGCGATGTGGCCGCGCGGACTGTGAGCCTGCGCTTGCGGGGCGACGAAGATGCCGGCGCGCTGCCATTGGATAAGTTCGCCGATGCCGCAAGCAACATAATCGCGGCGAAATCTATGACCGTGGCTGTCTAGCGCTCCAGGCAGGATTCGAACCTGCGACACTTGGTTTAGGAAACCAATGCTCTGTCCCCTGAGCTACTGGAGCCTGGGCTGGGGAAGATTGTAACGAAAGGGGCGCGGCGAATCACCCTTGAATTTGGGGGGCAAGCTGCGATAAATATGCTGGTAACGCGCTGCATTCTGCGTTAGCATAAAAGTCAAGGTGTACATAGCGGCTCGAGATCGCCCCTGATCGTCAGCCGGCTTGAAACGAGCAAGGAGAAGCTCAGCATGACGCATATCATCACCAGCTTGTGCCTGCGCGATGGCGCTTGCGTTGAAGTTTGCCCGGTCGAGTGCATCATCGGTGGCAAACCCGAAAACGAATGGCCCTGGTTCT
>DAOUJB010000421.1:0-8136 GCA_034423155.1 Anaerolineae bacterium
CCGGCAAGTAGCGATAAGTATTGCCACTGGCTTCGTCAAACACGGCTGTCAGCGCCGCATCGGGGGCGATCGCCCAGCGCCAGGGGAAGCTGCTGGTCGAGGTTTCGCATTGGATGCCGACGCGCCAGGCTCCCGACTCGTCAAAGAAATCCAGGCTGGCTGCCAGCTGCTCTTGCCGATAGACCGTGCCCGGTGGCGGACCGCTGGTGCGGATAGGCACATCGCCATAATTTTCCACAGTCAGGCGGAAGACCAGCATGCCATCAATGGGCGCGGTGATTTGCTGCGAGTGCGCAAAGGACGCCGCATCATCCGGCAAAGGCAAGGGCTCGCCAAGCCCCGCGGCGCTGGAAAAATAGCGCTCGTCAATGGGCTGCACGGCGAAGGCGACATCAACGCCCGGCGACTGCGGCACGATCTCCGCATAGGGTTTGCCGCCCAGCTCAATCGTCAATTGTCCCTGCCGGCGGATTCGCTGCCCGACATGGTCTTGCGCCAGCGCGACCACCGTATAAGTGCCATCGGGCGGTGGATCGACGCCTAGGTCGATGCCGCCTTCATAATCGTAACGATGTCGGCCCGCCTCTCCATATGCCCGCTCTTCGACCCGCGCCGAGATGGGGATGCGCGCATTGTCGGGTCCCAGCAGGAAGATATCCAGCCGCGCGACATCCTTCAACAGATACACATTGATGCTGACACGGTCGGCGACGCCATCTTGATTGGGCGAAAAAACTGCCGGCGCGATCGCGAATTCCGACATGATGGGCAGGGGCGTATCGCCTTCTTCAATCACGAGGTTGCCATCCACGCTCATTTCTTCGCCCTCGGCGCTGGCTTGCAGATGCCAGGTGTAGCTGCCATTGGGGATGAGCCGCCGTTCTATCGTGCCAGCGACAGACTCGCCATCGTGCAAGAATCCATCCACGACGCCGCTGAACTGCACGGCATATTCGCCTGCGCCGCGGACCTGCCGCTCGCGAAAGTAGAATGTTCTGCCCGACTGTGCCACCAGCGACAGGCTGATAGTCGCCGGACGAGCCAGCGAATATTCAAATGTCGCGACATCGTTGCTGCCATCGGCATTCGGGCTGATGGATGCGCGGTCAAAACCTGCCGTCAAGATCAGTGGCAGTGGCGGCGACAGCAGCAGCGCGCCCACAACGCCGACAAGCAGGATGCCGACAGCGGCGGCGAGCAGAGTTGGCAGGCGCGGTATCGGCATTTGCAGTCGTCTCATCAAGCTTGGATCGCCGTAAGTCTACTGTTCTAAGAGTCGCCGCGCAAGTGTGCCATGACGCCGGGCCACAGGCGCACATTTGCCGTCATGCTATGCAATCGTGTTCAAGTGCGCTTCGACTCTTCTGCCCTGCCCGTCTGTGCTAGAATGTGTCGCATCGACTGCACAGAAGGAAAAGTTGCGACTTGCCCGGCTACAAAACTCGCGCGCTCAACGACATCCGCAATGCCAGGCTCCGGCACGATGGCACCTTCGAGCGATCTTTGCTGGCGCTGCCCGACCAGGTCGTCTTCCCGCATGTCTTGACGATGATCCCGCTCAATTTGCAAGACGGCGAGGAGTTGGATTTGGGTGCCAAGCTGCATGGGCAGACTGTCATCGCTTGCAAAGTCTCCGCCAGCCCAATGGGAGCGAACCCGCTCGATCATATACACCCCATCGGCACAGAAATCGCTCTGGGCGAACGCATCAACCTGCCTGGCGTAGGCGTGTATGTCGTGGCGCAAGGCCGGCGGCGCGTGCAAGTCGTGTCAATGCGCAATGGTGAAGACTTGCCAATCGTCCGCGTCCGCCCGCTGGATGAAGAACCGGCAACGGCGGATGAGCGCGCGCAAGTCGAGCTGCTCATTGATCTATTTCGGCAGACCAGCCAGTTCCACGAAACGCTCTCGGAAAGCGTCGTCAAGCATATCTTGTCGCTGGAAGAACCGGGCCTGCTCTGCGATACCATGGCTTCGATTTTGCCGCTGCCCGTCGATGAGATGCAGCAGCTGCTGGAATTGGCGAGTATCCAGGAACGACTGGATCTGCTGGCGTCGATATTGTCGGCCGAGCTGCACGATAGCGAGCTGCGCGATGAGGTGCATTCACGCTTACAAGAAGAGATCGCAGCCAACCAGCGCGAGATGTATCTGCGCGAACAACTGCGCGTTATCCAGCAAGAGCTTGGCGAAAGTGATGTTTTCCAGCAAGAGGTGCATGAATTGACAGAGCGCATCGGCAGCGCCAACCTGCCCGCCGATGTGCATGAAAAAGCCATGAAAGAAGTCTCGCGCCTGAATGCCATCCCGCCCATGTCGCCAGAATCCGGCGTCATTCACACCTATCTGGACCGCCTGCTAACGCTGCCCTGGCAGGTCGTGACCGAAGAGAATCTGGACCTGGCGCATGCCGAAGACATCCTGGAACAGGCGCATTATGGGCTGGACAAGGTCAAGGCGCGCATCATCGAGCATATCGCCGTGCGCAAGCTGGCTCGCGACAAAATGAAGAGCCCCATCTTGTGTTTTGTTGGTCCGCCCGGCGTCGGCAAGACATCGCTGGGCAAGAGCATCGCCGATGCGCTGGGCTGCAAATTCTTGCGCATCAGCCTGGGCGGCGTGCGCGACGAAGCGGAGATCCGCGGGCATCGGCGCACCTACATCGGCTCCATGCCGGGGCGAATCTTGCAGCAGATGGAACACGCCGAATCGATCAATCCCGTCTTCATGCTGGACGAGATCGACAAAATGAGCTCTGACTTTCGCGGCGACCCGGCCTCGGCCATGCTGGAATTGCTCGATCCCGAACAAAACAGTAACTTTGTCGATCATTACCTGGAAGTGGCTTACGACCTGTCCAATGTGACCTTCATCACCACCGCCAACGATTTGTATTCCATCCCCGAGGCGCTGGAAGATCGCCTGGAAGTCATTGATTTCAAAGGGTATTCAGAAGAAGAAAAGATCGAGATAGCGCGGCGTTTTCTGATCCCGAAGCAGCTGGAAGCCAATGGCATCGGCATGGCGGGGATCCGCTTTTCGACGGCGGCGCTGCAGCATATCATCCGCCACTACACATACGAAAGCGGCGTGCGCAACCTGGAACGCGAAATCGCCAAAGTCTGCCGAAAGACAGCGCGCAAAGTGGCAGCTGAACTCGCCCATCCGCGACGAATCACGCCGGGCACAATCGAGAAGCTGCTGGGTCCGCCCAAGGTGCTGGATTCCAAGGTCAATCGCAGCAACGCGATCGGTATCGTCAGCGGGCTGGTCTGGACGCCCAACGGCGGCGAGATCCAAACGGTCGAGGTGACGCTGGTACCCGGCAAAGGCAACATGATGCTGACCGGGCAGTTAGGCGATGTGCTGCAAGAGTCGGCGCATATCGCTTTGAGCTACCTGCGAGCGCGCGCGGCGCAATTCAACTTGCAAACAGATTGCTTCGACAATGTGGATATTCACATTCACATGCCCGAAGGCGCCGTGCCCAAAGATGGTCCTTCGGCGGGCATCACCCTGACGACCGCGCTGATATCGGCATTCACCGCCCGTTCTGCCAGAGCCGATATCGCCATGACCGGCGAGATCACCCTGCGCGGGACGATTTTGCCGGTGGGCGGCGTCGTAGAAAAGATCCTGGCTGCGCGCCGCCGCGGCATCCCGCAGATCATCCTGCCCAAAGACAATCGCAAAGACTTGCACGATCTGCCCAAAGCAGTGCTGCGCGATGTGCAGATCAGCTTCGTCGACGACATGCGGCAAGTGCTGGAGTTGGTTTTGCATGCAGCGGCGGAAGAGCGCCAGGCAGAGACCGGCGCGCCAGATTGATGCGCCAACCAGTCATGGCGCTGCCGCGCGGGTTGCAATGGGTTTTCGCCCTGCTCGTGCTGGGGGCATGCAGCGCGCTCAGCCAGCCAACTCCCTCGCCCACCGCCACCGCAACGCCGACGTCATTGCCCAGCGACACGCCCACAAGCACTCTCACTCCTTCCTCGACTGCCACGCCGACAGCCAGCGCCACCCCATCTATTACACCAACGCCAAGCAACACGCCTGTGCCAACCATCGCGCCACCACCATCCGCCCGGCTGGTCTTTGACAACTGGCAGCTCGGCGACCTGCTGGAAACCATCCGCGGCGGCATCAGCAGCCCGCTAGTGGCATTTATCAGCGCCAATCGCCAGCAGACCATCGGCAATATCGCCACGGCGCAGCCCTTCACTGGGTTGCAGACGCTCTACTTCGCCTCGCCGGCGCGCGCATTCCGCCGCATTCCCGTGCTCGAGCTGGAATCGGCGCAGTTGCTGGAAGTCTTCCTCGCGCCAAGGGGCAATGCGCTGGCTTTCGCGCGGGTGGATGACAACCCAAATCTGGCTGGCTTGTACATCCTCAACATGAGCCTGGGGCTGACCGCGCGTGTGCTGCCGGGCGAGAATGCCTTGCTGCAGCGCGGAATCTATTCTGAACCCAGTTTTTCGCCCGCTGGCTCGCAATTGGCGTTGACGGCCGCTTCGGGCTTTGACCTGGATATCTTCCTCATCGACATCAACGATGGCAGCAGCACAGCGATCACCCGTAGCGGTTCATATGAATTCTGGCCAAGCTGGTCGCCGGACGGGCGCACAATCGCCTTTGTCTCCGACCGCGCCGATTGCCCCAGCTGGGACCCGAACCAGCCCGAAGCCTGCGATGCGCGCACCCAGTCCCCACCTGACGGCGGGCACATTTATCTGCACGAACTGGCCAGCGGCGAAGTGACGCGTTTGTCCGATGTCAAGACGCACGAAGCGCCCAGCTGGATCAACGATTCGCTGCTGGCTTTTTCCAGCGGCAACCCATTCGACCTGCTCAATCCACAGCGGCGCATCTGGCAGGCGAATATCGACACCGGCGAAGTGCGCGAGGTTCGCAGGCCCGGCGACTCGGCTACCAGCTATCTATCCGAAGCCTGGTCGCCCAGCGGAATTCGCGTATTGGTGCAGCTGGCGGATGCTGGCAATCGCGCCGCGCTGCTGCTGGCGGATGGAACGCTGGCGGCAGAAGACAGCAGCCTGGCATTCCCGCGTTTTGGCATGGCGGCGGATTGGTCGCCCAATGGCGGGCGGCTGGCGATCGGTGGCAGCGGCGGGAATTGTCCCTACGGCGTGCGCGTCAAGAATGGCGCATTCGAATCGGTGGCGAATGGCTCTCCTCCGCCGACCATGTGCGATCCGCAATATTCGCCGGATGGCGAGTACCTGGCATTCAGCGGCGTCAATCCGCGCGTGGATGGGCGCAACGATGTGTATATCGCCAGCGCCAACGGATTCGGCGCGACCAGCCTGACCAGCGACTTGCGGGGCCAGGTCAAGCTGATCGGCTGGGTAGGCGGCTGACCATAGCCCCCGGCAGCGGCAGATGCTAGACTGACAGCTTGCATAGTGCCAAAGCGGATGAGCCCAGAAGGAAGGCGCGATGACACGCTTCACAGGAAAAACAGCCTTGGTCACGGGCGGCAGCCGCGGCATCGGTCGGGCGATCTGCCTGGAATTGGCGGCGGGCGGCGCAAGTGTGTTGGTCAACTACAATCGCAGCGATGAGGCGGCGCAGGAAGTCGTGGCCGAGATCACAGCCAATGGCGGCGAGGCGAGCGCGCTGCAAGCCGATGTCAGCGATGAAGCGCAGGTTGCGGAGCTTTTTAAGCAAGCCCGGGCGGTTGGCGGGAGGCTGGATATCCTCGTCAACAACGCCGGCATGACGCGCGACAATGTCATTATGATGATGAAGCCGGCCGACTTTGATGATGTGCTGGCGACAAACTTGCGCAGTTGCTGGCTGTGCTGCAAAGCCGCCGCACGCCTGATGATGCGCCAACGCAGCGGCAGCATCGTCAATATCACCAGCGTGGTTGGCATCGCTGGCAATGGCGGACAGACCAATTATGCCGCCAGCAAAGCCGGCATCATCGGCTTGACCAAGTCGCTGGCGAAAGAGTTGGCGGTGCGCGGCGTTCGCGTCAATGCGCTGGCACCAGGCTTCGTAGACACCGCCATGACAGCCGAATTGTCGCCCGAGCTCAAGCAGAGCGCGCTGGAGGCGATTCCTTTGGGCAGGCTGGGCGCGCCGGACGATATCGCCCAGGCCGTCGCCTTTTTGGCGTCTGACCATGCCGCTTATATCACCGGGCAGACCCTGGTGGTCGATGGCGGCATGGTGATGTAAAGCAAGCGGAGGCAACTGATGAGCAGCATATTCACAAAGATTATCGCCCGCGAGATCCCGGCTGATATCGTCTACGAAGACGAGCTGGTGCTGGCATTTCGTGATATTGCGCCACAAGCGCCGGTGCACATTCTCATCATTCCCAAGCGCGAGATCGCCACCGCCAACGATGTCACGCCCGTGGACGAAGCGGCTTTGGGCAGGCTGGTGCTGGTCGCCGCCAAGATCGCAGCTGCGGAAGGTATCGCCAAAGACGGGTATCGGCTGATCATCAACTGCAACGAGCATGGCGGGCAAGAAGTCTTTCACCTGCACATGCACTTGCTGGGCGGGCGCAATCTGGGACCTATGCTGGCGAAGTAACTTCGCAGTTATCTACCCCACCCCCAGCCCCTCCCCGAAGCATCAGGGAGGGGGAGCGCAATCAGAGAAGATGTATACTGATTGGATGGCTTTTCGAAGTCGCTCAGGGATCGCTGGGCGCTGAGTCCTCGGCGCGTGATTCCGCTTCGGCTTCCACTTGCGCATCGGTCGGTTGTACTTCCGGGACCGTCGGTTCAGGCGTCGGCTCTTGCGCAGTTACCGCTTCGGTCGGCGAGGGGGCGGCTTCTTCAACTTCGGTCGCGGCGTCTTCTGTACCTGGCTCGGCGGCAGCTTCGTCTGCTTTGGGCGGGGTTTGCGGCAGCTCCCAATCGTCGGGCGTGGCATCGTCAATCGCTTGCAGGATAGTCGCGGCGGAGGGCAGCGCCTGACTCGCTTCTAGCGTTACGCCATTGACGCGCAAAGTCGGCGTAGTGGAAACATCTTCGTTCAGCGCCGCATTCAGGGTGGCGGAGATGTCGCTGGAATTGAAGCAACCGGTGAACAGGCTTTCGCGCATGCCCAAGCCCTTGACGCCGGCCAGCAAGCGATTCTGTGAAAAAGCCGTGTTGCCATAGCGCGTCTGCCAGTCAAAAAGCAAGTCGTGCATCTCCCAGAACATGCCTTGTTGCCCGGCGCACAAAGCCGCGCGAGACGCTCCTTGCGCATTGGGAACGCTGCCGGTCTGCATGGGCACATAGGTAAAGAGCACTTGCCCGGCCCGCACGCGTTCCAGGATTGATTCCAGGCTGTCCTCGTGAAATTGCTGACAGCCCGGACAAGCAAAACTGGCATATTCTTCCAGGGTTACCGGCGCTTCGATTTCGCCCAGTTGCGGGTAGCCATCGCGCGAATAGGAGCGGGTGATGCCCTCGTAGGCAGCGGACAAGTCGTCAGGGATATGGGCTTCCACTGGCTGATTTGCCACGACGATAACGGCGATCGCGACCACAGCCACCGCCACGATTGCAGCAATCAAGAGGCTGCTGCGGCTTTGGCGGCGCTGGCGTTGACGGCGTTGACGGGCGGCGCGCGTGCGACTGGATGTCTTCTTGGCCATGGACGGCTGCACCTTTTGCAGAATTAGCGGACGATACAGATTCCAGTCTAGCCGAGCGGACGCGCTTTGTAAATTGTTGCGCCCAGCGAACTGGCAGGCTGGCAAGCGAGCAGATACCTGCTAAACTGGCAGCGTGCCTACTCAAACACAGCAGCGGCAGAGGACCCGGACATGAACGATGTATTTGGCGCGCGCAGCACCATCGCATTCGCTGGCGGCAAAGCAACTATTTACCGTCTGGACAGACTGAGCCAGGCGGGCATCGGTCCGATCGACAGCTTGCCATTCAGCATCAAGGTATTGCTGGAAAACGCCCTGCGCAACCAGGACGGACGCCACTTCCAGGCTGAGGATGTTGCGCATTTGGCGGGCTGGGATGCGCGAAATCATCAAGCGGTCGAGATTCCTTTCAGCCCCGCCCGCGTGATCTTGCAAGATTTCACCGGCGTGCCCTCGCTGGTCGATCTGGCGGCTTTGCGCAGCGCCATGCAGCGGATGGGTGGCGACCCGCAAAA
>DAOUJB010000422.1:0-4928 GCA_034423155.1 Anaerolineae bacterium
CAGCGTGACATTGAAAGGAATCAGCGGCTCGACCACATTGCCAGCCGGCGCGTCGCGGAAGTTCAGCACATTGATCGTGCGCACCATGCAGCCGCTCAGCATGGTCGTCGGCAGCGCGGTCGGCATCGGCAGCTGCGAAGGCTGCGGCGCGTTGCGCACCAGAACGACCGTGCCCGGGCGGTTGATCGAGGCGCAGGTATAGCCATTGCGCAATTCCGATGCCAGCGGAGAAGCCGTCCGTGGCGATGTCGCCGCGTCCAAAAACATCAGCCCGCCACTGCCGCGCTCGGGCGGGAAGCAGATCTCTACGCCCTGCTCGACATAACCCCAGACATCCAGCGCGTCCAGGAAGCCCATGTCGATGACCCAGCCGATGCCCACGCCAGTCGCATCCAGCCGTCGGAATTGCACGCCGCTGCGCAGTCCGTGAGTCGCCGAAAGTCCATAGCCCTGCGCCAGCAAAAGCTCGCCAGTGTGCACGCGAGGCTGGGGCGTCGGCGTGGGGGCTCTCGAGCCGGACGCGCCGGACGAAGACGACCCGCTCGAGCCTCTTGGTGGCGGTGGCGGCGCGTCGGACAAGATGATCGTTCGCGGGCTGCTGTGGCTGTCGCCGCCGCTCGTCACCGTCAGCGTCACGGTATAGGCGCCATAGGCGGGCATCAGCTCAAAGATGGAGCGCTGGCTGGGAGTGGTGGCCTGGACGCGGGCGACCTCGTTGTTGCCGCTGTCGGTGATGACCCAGAGATGGATCGCGCCGGCTGTCGAGGTCGACTGGCAGGCCAGGTTGCGCGAACTGCCCGATTGGAAGCAGCTGAAAGCAGCGGTGGGCGGCGGCGCCGGGCGCAGATCCGATTCAAAAGCGCCGATATCGCAGACCGTGCTAGCCGGCCGCGGTCGCGCATTGCCGACCTGGTCAGTCGTCGCACAATGCGTCTGGGCGGCCGCCTCCAGCGCCGGGCTGTTTGCGCCCAGCGGATGATACGGCAACGTCCCCGTCGTCAGTGCGCCCACCAGCGGATCGCCGCTGACTTTGGGCGAGCAAGTGCCGTCTTGTATCAGGTTGCCGCCGGCGTCGCCCGTGGAATCGCTGGTCAGAAGGTTGCTCACGAAGCAATCGCCGCCCGGGCTCGAGGCAGTGTCGCTCGTGTATTTGCGGTTGCCGGCGAGCAGGCTGTTTTGCAGCGTAATCGAGGGATTGGCGTAATTGATGTTTGAGCCAACATTCAAACCCGCGGCAAAAGCGCCCAAGCCGGCGGAGATATTGCCATAGATGGTGCTGTGGCTGATGCTGGCGCTGACGGCGCTGCTGATTTGAAGACCGCCGCCTTTGGACTGCCCATTCGCCCAAGCCGCCGAATTGCCGCTGACCGTGCTGTTGCTGATGGTCAAGTCGATGGCGCCGCTCGTACTTGAACTCGCGCGGGTGAATAGTCCGCCGCCGCTGCCGCCAGTCGCCGTCGCGTTCAAATTGTTGCCGCTAATCACGCTGTTGGTGATGATCGCCGTTATCGCGTCGGCCGATGATGCACTGGTGGTAATATTGATTCCGCCGCCAAGAGTATTGGCGGAATTGTCGCGGATGACGCTGTCGTAAATCTCCAGACGTCCGCCAGTGACAATGCTGATGCCGCCGCCAGATCCGGAGGTAAAAGTGTCGGTCGCGCTGTTGCCACTGATGACGCTGTTTCTGATCACCACATTGCCGCTACTGATATGAATGCCGCCGCCGCTGGCGCCGGCACCGTCCCGGTACGCGCTGTTGCCGCTGACGGTGACTTTGTTAAGCTCGACGCTTGCGCCGGTATTGACTTTGATAGCGCCGCCGTCTTGGGCGTAGCCGCCCGTCAACGTCAGGTTGGTTAGCGTCAAATCGCCGTTCGCGCCGCTGACGGTGAAGATCGAAAAGTCGCTGCTGCTGCCGCCGCCGGTGATGGTGCGGATGCCGCCGGTGGTGCCGATGGTGACTTCGGTGGTGATTGGCGGCAGGGCGGCCGTCAGGGTGATGTTAGCGTTCAGGTTGATGGCGGTGGCGTCGGCATTGCCATTGGCGAAGTTGATGGCGTTGACCAGTTGGGTGTAATTGTTGACGATGGTCTGCGCCTGGCTGATGGGCGGGGAAGCCGCAAACAGCAGCAGCGCCAGCAGCATGACGATCGGCAGCTTTGGATGCGCGCCGGGCTGCGGCTTCATGCGCTTGCCTCGCTGGGAACTGCATTGTCGCGCGCGGGGGGGGGGGTAGCGAGCGCCGGAATATCATGCGGTCTGTCCTTAAAGCTGCTGTGCAAATTGTACAATACAGAACAATTCTACAGCAAAATATATCATTAAGGCAAGGAAATCGCCCAACTTAGGGCAATCGCATCAAAACGAAACCCATAGCGACAGCGACCAAATAAATCAAATACTTGCCACAGAGGCGCTGAGACACAGAGAAAAGCGTTCAACTTAACTTTGAGTGGCTGACAGCTCGCCCTCATTACAACCAGGATTCCGAATTGTTCTGCCTTACCAAACCAAACTCTGTGCCTCTGTGTCTCTGTGGCAAATTGTGGTTTCACGACTTACTTGCGTTCACTTCTGCGTTGAAACTACATCTTGATGCGATTGTCCTGGCAGAAAATGCTCGCCTGATTGCAGCGCGCGCAGCGATTCGTTACACTGGTGGCGCTCGCAAATTCATTTGCAAAACCTATCCAAAGGAGTTGAATCACATGAACCGCTTGTTGATCTGTCTTGCTCTGCTGGCGCTGCTGGCTGGCGCATTCACGGGCTTGGCGCAAGACGAAAAAGTGCTCGTCATCGGGCATTCCGAAGTAACCGATTCCTACGATCCGGCGCACGGCTTCACCCAGACCACCGGCATCGTCAATCACGCCGCCTACAGCCAGTTGGTCACCTTCCCCGATGCGGACGCCAGCGAAATCTTGCCGCTGCTCGCCGATAGTTGGTCGATCTCCGACGATGGACTGACCTATACCTTCACGCTGAATGCCGATGCGGTCTTCGCCAATGGCGATGATATCGACAGCGACGATGTCGTCTTCAGCATCCAGCGCCTGCAAAATGTCAATGGCAACCCCAGCTTCTTGGCCGACCACATCGTCTCGGTCGAAGCGCACGATGCCGACACCGTCTCGATCACGCTGGACAATGTGCGCCCGTCCTTCTTGTCCGAGCTGACCAGCTATGCCTTCAGTATCGTCGATGCCGACTCGGTACGCGCCAATGGCGGCACAGATGCGATGGACGCCGCCACCACCGACGCCGCCGAAGACTTCATCAATAGCATGTCGCAGGGCAGCGGTGCCTATGTCATGTCGCTGTGGGAGCCGCAAGTCCGCACCGAGCTGGTGCGCAACGAGAATTACTGGCGCGAGCAGCCCTACTTCGACCGCGTCATCATCATCAATATGCCAGAAGCCGCCACCCAAAAAGCCGCGCTGGAAAGCGGCGAGATCCACCTGGCGCTCGACCTGAGCACCGACCAAATGGACAGCCTGCGCGACAATCCCGATATCGCCGTCTACAGCGGTCCCAGCAATTACACCCACTTCGTGCTGATGAACGAAGATCCAGAAGTTGGTGGTCCGTTCAGCGAGCCGCTGGTGCAGCAGGCGGTCAAGTACGCGCTGGATTATGAAGGCTATCGCACGCTTTGGGGCGGCGAGACGCCCGGCACCAATATGTGGGTTGGCTTGTTCAGCGCCTTCCGCCAAGACCGCGCTTATGTCCGCGACCTCGACAAAGCGCGCGAACTGCTGGCAGAAGCCGGCTATGGCGATGGCTTGGATGTCACCCTGCAATATCCCGACTTTTCGCTGGGCGGCGTCAACTTCAACACCAACGCCCAAAAGATTCAGGCCGACCTGGCCGAAGTCGACATCAATGTGACGCTGGAACCGGGCGAACTGCAAGTCTCGCTGGAGCAATACCGCAATGGCGAGCAGGGTTTTGCCTACTGGCTGTGGGGTCCGGATATTCTCGATCCGCTGGACTTCCTCAGCTTTATGCCCGGCGGCAAGGTGGCGAAAGAACGCACGAACTGGTTCTTCGATGATGTGCCTGCCGAAGTGCAAGACCTGATCATGGCGGCGCGCAGCACCAGCGATTCGGCAGCCCGGCTGGAGATCTTCACCGCGCTGCAAGAATGGAGCCAGGCGAACGCGCCCTATGCGCCCTTCAATGTGCCGCAGGTGCAGACAGCCTTCCGCGCCGACTTGCAGGGCTTCGTCTTCCATCCGCAGTGGCTGCTCGATGTGGCGATTTTGAGCCGCGGCATGTAAGTCGCTTCCACATGTCTATTGCCCCTTCTCGCCCGTTGGGGAGGGGCATCCCCCATATTCCCAAAGCTCTTCGGTCCGTCCCAAAAGTGGCTGTAGGGGCGAGGCGGTGACTCGCCCATGCTTCTGCCAGGGCAATCGCATGAAATTGTTTATTTGCCACAGAAGTAAGTCCAATAAAGTAATGCAACAATATGAAGGAACGTCGTAGGGGCGACTCTTGAGTCGCCCACATGGTAAACGGCGATATAGTGGGCGATACAAGTATCGTCCCTACATGTTCCAATTATGAGCGGCGTTTCTCGGTTGCGCATGACTTACTTGGTGTTACTGAGACACAGAGGCACAGAGTTTTGTTTGGTAAGGCAGAACAATTCGGAATCCTTGTTGTAATGAGGGCGAGCTGTCAGCCACTCAAAGTTAATTTGAACGCTTTTCTCAGTGGCTCAGTGCCTCTGTGGCAAGTATTTGATTTATTTGGTCGCTGGTATCATGGATTTCGTTTTGATGCGATTGCCCGGCTGCTTCCTACGCGCTGTGTAGTTTCAAATCGCCGCCTTTCCTGTACAATCGGCTCGTGATGGGCAATTTTCGCCCGCAGGGAAGGGACGGCAGCGTATGAGCGTCATCCTCGGCATCAACAGCGAC
>DAOUJB010000423.1:0-7819 GCA_034423155.1 Anaerolineae bacterium
GTGGATTGCAGGCGGACACAACTTATAATGTGAGCCTGCGGGTCTTTACGGAAGCAGCCGGGAATCGTCTCGTAGACGAGGAGACGCGCACACTGGCGGCGTCAGAAGCGACGCCGACGAATATGTCCACGAACACACCTTCGCCAAGCCCCACACCAACGAACACACCTTTGCCAACCGCCACGCCAACGAACACGCCCTTGCCAACCGACGCGCCAATGAACAGGCCTTTACCAGTCAAAGAGCCCGTGCCAACCGCCACGCCAACGAACTCGCCCGTGCCAACCAACACGCCCGTGCCGTCGAACACGCCTGTGCCGCCAACCAACACGCCTGTGCCGACGAACACGCCCGTGCCGCCAACGAATACGCCCGTGCCAACGAACACGCCTGTGCCACCGACAAACACGCCTGTGCCCACTGACACGCCCGCGCCGCAAGCCGATCCTGAACTGCTGGCAACGATCGACGCCAAGATTATCCACCACCGCGATGTTACCGGCAGAATGGGTCGGGTGCGTGGCTTTGAGGCGGCGCGCGCCGGCTTAACCGGCGAAATCTCGGCCTCCGAAGCTTTGGCCGCGATCAAGTCTAATTGGAGGGATGACCTATGGAAGCGCATCCGCAAGATCTTGAAGGGGATGCGGGACTGACTGCACGCCCATTGAGATGTAGGCGGCCGCGGCTCGTTTTGGGGGGCGCTACAACAATCGTTGTCTGGAACTGGCAGACGCCGGCGGGAGCTTCGCACGTAATTCGCGTCGAGTATAATTGAATGCATGTTCAAATCTGCAGCGATGCTGACGGCGGCATTCATATTCTTGACCATTGGCGGGAGCATGGCGCAACCGGGCCTCAACCCCGCCGCCATTCTTTACGCCTCCGAGCAGGAGACCGGCGCTTCCACAGATCTTACCATCGACGCCAGTTGCGCTGGCATGCTGGGGACGGCGCTGCAAGTGGGCGCGCGCGCCACAGGGACCCGGGCGCCGGGAGCGAGCGTCAATGTACACGCCTCGCCGGAGACCGCTTCAACGGTTTTTCTCCAGGTGCCGCCCGCTAGCGCGTTCAACCTCGTTGGCGGTCCAGCTTGCACTGCCGAACATCGCTGGTGGCACGCTGACTTCGGTAGCGGCATTTACGGTTGGATAGCCGACGGCGATTCGTCCACGCGCTGGCTCGAGCCTCAATAACAATAGCCGTCTTCAGCCGCCGCAAATCGCGACGACCAGCCCAGCGCTCCAGCCGTACTTGGCATCCATTTTGGCTTTGACGGCGGCGATCAGCGCGGCATCAGCCGGTATGGTCGCGGTAGCTGCCGCGTCAGCCGCATCAGCATCCCAGCCCGGCCCCAAGCGGAAGCGAACGGCGGGATCGGCGCGCAAGTTCTGCACCCAGTGCGCTGCCTCGCGCTTCTCGGAAACGATATAATAGGCTCCGGCGTATTCGACAAACCAGATTTCGATTTCATGCGCTTTGCCGCTGCGATGTCCACGCGTGGTGAGATACAGGAAGACTTCAGAGCTTTTCATGACTTCACAGAATTCCAAGCTCGCGGCGACCCTGCCCAATCTGCGCATCCGCCCGGAAGAGCAGCGCGATATCCCGCAGCTGCACGCACTGGTGCAGGCGGCATTTGGGCGCGCTGACGAAGCCCGCCTGCTCGACCGTCTGCGCGCTGAGGGCGCTCTGCTGCTTTCGCATGTGGCGCTGCTGGACGATGAACTGGTTGGACAAGCCGCCTACAGCCTGGTCAGCGTTGACGATGGCGCGCGCGTGAGCCACTTCCCGGCGCTGGGACCGATCGCCGTGTCGCCGGCGCGGCAAAAGCAGGGCATCGGCTCGGCGCTGGTCTGGGCGGGCTTGGCTGCCATGCGCGCGGCGGGATATGGCTTGCTCTTTCTGGTCGGGCATCGCAGCTATTATCCGCGCTTTGGATTTGTGCCGGCGCTGCCATTGGGCTTCAGCAGCGATTATGTGCAGCCGGGCGGCGCTCACGAGCACTTCATGGTCATCCAACTGCGAGATGGGGCGTTGAGTGAATACAATGGGCATGTGCGCTTTCATCCCGCGTTTGACGAATCTTGACACGGGCGAGTCATCGGCTGGCCCCTGCGCGAAAGCCTCTGTGCCTCTGTGTCTCTGTGTCTCTGTGGCAATTCATACAACCAGCGCAGCCGCAATCTCATCAGCTGCTTTGCCCGCGGCGAAGAGCGCATGCGCCAGGCTGGCATCTTTCTCGATTAGCGCAGCCAGCCAGACTTCGCCACAACGGCAGCAAAGCAAAGCGCCATGCTCGGCCTCCAACAGCAAGCGCGCCAGCCCGCCCTGCGCCAGCCGCTTCATCGCACCATCGGCGCTGAAAGCCAGGTTCGCGGAAATGGCGGCGAGCTGCTCGGCATCGTCGCCCGCCTCGGGATGCGCGACGATGAGAAAGCCCTCGGCATCAAAGACAGCGCAGGCAGCGACGCCTTCTGCCACCGAAGTCAGTCGGCGCAGCGTATCTTGCAGGGCGGGGCTGCGGTCTGGACTTTGCATCGTGCCTCGCAGAAATCGGGGAATGGATGACGCGGCGGAGTATAGACGATGTGGGCGCGTCGCTCAAGCCTGCCCTGTCGGCCAGCGCCACTGCTATAATGTTTTTTCGGCTGCTGAATAGGAATAAAACGCCCGTCCCATGCATCGCCCCTCGCAAATCCGCCCCTATCAGGCTGCATTCTGGCTATTGATCGCCGTCAGCATCGGCGTGAAGCTGGTCGCGGCGCAACTGCTGGTGTGGGAAGCCGATTATGTGCCGCTGATCGCGCGTGGCGTTGCCTGGCTGGATGGCGGCGCATTCCCGGTGGTGGGTACTTTGTCCAGCGTCGCCGCCTATAATCTGCCTTTCCTGGTCTGGCTGCAGCTGCCGGCTCTGCTGTTGACGCGCCATGTGCCGACGGTGCTGATCGGCACGCAGTTGGCACTCAACCTGCTGGCGACGCTTGCGGCGTATCGCCTGGGTAAAGAACTCATTGACGAGCGGGCTGGCATGATTGCCGCCGTGCTCTTCACCTTCAGCCAGGTCGGCATCAGCAGCGCCTACACAGCCTGGGCGCAGTTGCTGCTGCCCGGCTTCTGCGTATTTTTTGTCTATTGCCTCTATCGCTGGAAAGTCACTGGAAGCGCCAGCTTCGTCGCGCTGACCTGGCTGGCCGCGACAGCAGCGTTTATGACGCACTTTTCGGCGGTGCTGTTCTTCGGCGTGCTGGCGGCGCTTTGGTTGATCCTGCGTTTGCCCTGGAATGCGCGTGGCCTGGCGGCGGGCGCGCTGCTTTCGGCTGCCATGCTGACGCCCTATATGGTCTTCGAGGTCGAGCAGGACTTCGTCGACTTGCGCGCATTCTTCACGCGCAGCCACCGCATCGACGCGCAGATACTGGCGCAATATGCCCATCTCAAGCCCGAAGCGTCAAATAGCCAAGCCGATGCCCCGCCAGTCGATGAAGCGCCTGCGCCAGAACCTGCGGCGACCGAAGGGCGATTGCAGCGTGGTCTCCAATATGCGCTGAGCTTGCCCGGGCATGTGGTCACCGCCCTGCGCCTGCCTTTCCAGGGCGAGCTGCTCAGCCTGCGCGCGCAGCTACCCCCGCTGGCACCGCTGGATGTTGCGCTGCAAGTGGCGCTGGAAGCCTGCTTCTGGATCGGCTGCGGCTTTGCCATCGTGCGCGGCCGGGGGGATTGGCGCGGCATAAAGGCGATTCCCGCGCTAGTATGCGGCTCGGCGGCCGGGCGCACGCTGCTGCTGATGCTGGTGATGCTGGGCTTGCTGGCCGGCTTGCTCTTGGTGCGCGCGACGCCGGACGAAAATGCCAGCTATTATACGAGCTTGCTCTGTCTGCAATACCTGGTCTGCGCCTATGGCATGCGCTGTCTGGCGGACGAGCGGCAGCAGATCATGCGCCTATGCCTGGCGCTGGTATTGGTTTGGGCTGGCCTGAACAGCCTCGACCGCCTGCTGCGCGTTGCCGGGCACGATGCCAGCCAGCATTCGGCGCACAACATGAGCCTCTACCGCAGCATCGAAGCCGCCACAGATTTCATCGCCGATGACTGGGAGGGGGGCGCGGCGCTCACCATCAGCTACGATATGCTGCCCGAGCTGGCGCAGCACTGGTGGATCGTGCCTTGGCACAGCATCGACCCGATGTATGGCCTGGGCATGGCATACGACTTTTTGCTGGAGTCGCGACATGGCTTGCGCAACCGCAATGACGATCCGCTGGGTCTGGCGGCGGACGCGGATTATGTGGTGACTTCGCAGCCCGGTTCTGTTCGCTACGATACAACGGCCTATCATGTTGAGCGATTCGCCGCGGTCGTCGTGCTGAAGCGGCTGTCATGACACGCCTGCATAGTCATTCGCCGGCGGCAACTGCTCGGCTGGGCAGAAAATTGGGCGCATTGCTAGCGGCGGGAGATGTCATCTGCTTGTCGGGCGGGCTGGGCGCGGGCAAGACCTGCTTGTGTCGCGGCATCGGCATTGGCTATGGCGCGCAGACGCAACCGACCAGCCCAAGCTACAATTTGGTGCACGAACACCGGCGCGCAAAGGATGAAACGCGGCTCTATCATCTGGATTGCTATCGCCTGGACAATCCGCAGGCAGCGCAAAGCCTGGGCATAGAAGACATCCTGGATGGCAGCGGCGTCGCCATCATCGAGTGGGCGGAGCGCATCGAGCCTTTCTTGCCCGCCGAGCGCTTGTGGATTGATTTCGAAGTTCGCGGAGAATCCAGGCGCGACCTGCATTGCCAAGCGCTTGGCCAGCGGCATATCTCGCTGCTGGCGGACTTTTTGCGCGCGCTGGAAAGTGAGCCCACATGAGCCTGCTGGCCATCGACACAGCCACGCAAACGCTGAGCATTGCCCTGCACGATGGCGACAGGCTGCTGGCGGAAAACACGCAATTGGCGGGGCGCGAACACAACTCGCTGCTGGCGCCATTGATCGCGCGGACCCTGCAGCAGACCGGCATCCAAGCGGAGGACCTGACGGCGCTGGCGGTGGCGGTGGGACCCGGCTCGTACACCGGCGTGCGCATCGGCGTGGCGCTGGCGAAAGGCTTGGCAGCCGCCCGCGACCTGCCGCTCGTGCCAGTGACGACCCTGGAAACGCTGGCTGTCGCCGTGCCTCACTATCGAGAATCGCCGTCTCTGCTCGTTGTGTTGCCAGCGGGCAGAAAGCGCATCATCTATGCCGAGTATTGGCCCATGGGAAACCGCTGGGCAGAAAGCCAGCCAGCCAAGATCGGCGATTGGAGGGGCGTGCTCGCCGATTATGCGCGACCGATGCTCTTCACCGGCGAGATTTCGGCGGAAGGCTTGGCGATGATCCGCGCAAATCCCGATTATGTAATTGTGCCAGCGCCACTGCGATTGCGGCGGGCGGGGCACATGGCAGAGATCGCCTGGGCGCGTCTGCGTGAAAAAGGCGCGCAGTCCTTCCCCGCCGAGCGTGTCGCGCCGATTTATCTGCAGGGTCCCTAGCGGGAATCTATCGCCCCAACCCCAACCCGCGCCTATTCTGTGTAGGGGCGACCTACCAGGTCGCCCGCCGCATTGCGATTGGTTTCACACGGGCGATTTGATAAATTGCCCCTACGTCGAATCTTCTGTGGGAGGGATAGCAGGCTGGATTCTGCGCCAGCGACTTGTACACTTGTCCTCAAAAAGCGACCAGAAATGAAAGTGGCTATGAACGAGATTCTGAACGCGCTGGGCATCGAAGCAAGCAACCCCGGCGCATGCACGGGCGCGGACGGCTGGAGGGGCGGCGGCGAGCAGTTGGTTTCGCTGAATCCCGCCATCAACGCGCCAATCGCGGCGGTTGCCCAGGCGACCAGCGCCGATTATGAGCGTGTCGTTTCCGAAGCTGTATCGGCTTTTCACAGCTGGCGCATGCGGCCCGCGCCAAAACGCGGCGAAGTCATCCGCGAGCTGGGCGATGAACTGCGCCGGCACAAAGAAGCGCTGGGCGAGCTGGTCACGCTGGAGAATGGCAAAATCCGCAGCGAAGGTTTGGGCGAAGTCCAGGAGATGATCGACATCTGCGATTTCGCCGTGGGCTTGTCGCGCCAGCTCTATGGTCTGTCCATGCACAGCGAGCGCGTGAGTCATCGCATGGTCGAGCAGTGGCATCCGCTGGGCGCAATCGGCATCATCACAGCCTTCAACTTCCCGCTGGCGGTGTGGTCGTGGAATGCGGCGATCGCGGCGGTTTGCGGCGATACCATGATCTGGAAGCCCTCGCCGACCACGCCACTGACAGCCATCGCCGTCCAGCACATCTGCAACCGCGTGATGGCTCGGCATGATTGTGCAGGCGTCTTCAATCTGGTCATCGGCGGGGACGAGGAAATCGGCGCAGGCCTGGTCGATGATGCGCGCCTGCCTTTGATCAGCTTCACAGGTTCGACCGCGGTGGGCAGGCAGGTGGCTGCGCGCGTGGCGGGGCGGCTGGGTCGCAGCATCCTGGAACTGGGCGGCAACAACGCCATCATCGTGAGCGACGATGCCGATCTGGACTTGGCCACCCGCGCTATCGTCTTCGGCGCAGTTGGCACGGCTGGACAGCGCTGCACCAGCACCCGCCGTTTGATCGTGCAGCGTGGCATTGCCGACGAGCTTTGCGAGCGACTCGCGGGCGCTTATCGGTCGGTGCGCGTTGGCGATCCGATGCAGCCCGGCGTGTTGATGGGTCCGCTGATCAATCAGAGCGCGGTCGAAGCTATGCTGGGCGCGGTCGAAATGGCGAAGTCGCAGGGCGGACATGTCCTGACCGGTGGCGGCAAGCTGCCCGAGCTGGGCGAAAACTTCGTGCAACCGACCATCATCCGCATGCCAAGCCAGACTCCGCTGGTCGGCCACGAGACTTTCGCGCCGATCTTGTATGTGATGACGGTCGACACCCTGGACGAAGCCATCGCCATGCACAATGCCGTGCCGCAGGGTCTGTCCAGCGCCATATTCACCAGCGACCTGGCGCGTTCTGAGCGATTTTTGTCGCAGGCAGGCTCGGATTGCGGCATCGCCAATGTCAACATCGGCACCAGCGGCGCAGAGATCGGCGGCGCATTCGGCGGCGAGAAAGACACGGGCGGCGGACGCGAATCGGGCTCGGATGCCTGGAAAGGTTATATGCGGCGGCAGACCAACACCATCAATTACTCAAGCGAACTGCCGCTGGCGCAGGGTGTGGAATTTGATGTATAGGCTCAGCGGCGGCTGCCACCAGCGAAGAATGCGTGCAGCACGATGAGAACCAGGCGCAGCAGCAACAGCAACGCGGCGATGGTGGCGAGCTGGCGCACTGGCTGGCTGAACTGCGGTGCCGGCGGCAATTCCGGCGCGTCTTCATTCGGCTCGATGCGCACGACGGTGAACTCCGCTGCGACTTCTGTCAGCGTGTTCAGGTCGGCGGCATTGGCAGAACTCATGCGCGCGAAGAGCGATTCGTAGAGCCAGGAATTTCGGCTGAAAGCGTAGAGGGCGCGCAGGGCTTCGGCTGGATCATCGACGCGGACGGCGCGGGCGGCATAGATCTGCGCGCCATGTTGGATGGTCACGCCCGGTTCTGCCTCAATATCCTGGTACCAATCGGTCGCTTCGCCCAAGCCACAGACCAGGTAGAGCTTGCTGCCATGCCGGCGATATTCCAGCGCAGTATGCCGCGGCTCGCCCGTGTCGCAATCGCGAGTCGTCAGCGCCAGCAGCGGCAGCCAGTCCAGCGCAGGTCCCCAGCCGAGTTGATAGAGCAGCAGCGGCGCGCGCGACAGAGTCTG
>DAOUJB010000424.1:0-4356 GCA_034423155.1 Anaerolineae bacterium
CGGGCGCGCCCAGCTACAATTGAAGCAGGTGCGAAAGCTTGGAGAGCGCAACGATGAAGGCTTTGGGCGCAGTCGCAATCATTTTAGCTGTCCTGCTGGCTGGGGGCGCGATCACTTCCAACCTGTTGTCGTCCGATCTGGCCATTCAACAGACGACCGACCCCAGCGGAGATTTTCTCACGGCCACGCCCGACCAGGCTGTCGCATTCTTGCTGGTGACAGGCTTCATCATCTTCAATGTCCTGGGCGCGGGCTTGACCCTCATGATCGTCTTTTGGCTGCTCAATCGCGGCGTCTCCTCCGTCCGGGCGGAATCCGCTTCCTGAGCGACACATCATCCCAGAGCCCCATGACAACGCAAGAAGACAGCGGTAGTGCGCGGCGCAGGCGGTTCGTCTTGGCGTTGGCCTTGGCCTGCCTCGTAGGATTTGCCCTGCTCATCATCCTGCTGCTCAATCCCGAAGCCGGCGGCGAAGCGGCAAGCAACGATGCCTATCGCGCCAAGCTCGCGACAGCTCTCGAAGCCCCGGATTGGATAATCGGCGAGAAATTGTCGGCGCAGTATGAATGCAATGCTTGCCACATGACGGGAGATGGTAGCCTGGCACCGCTCTTCGCCGGGCTGGCCGATGTAGCCGAGACGCGCCGCGAGGGACTGGATGCCGAGCAATATCTCTACGAAGCCATTGTCTTTCCCGGCGTGCACCTGGTCGACGGCTACACCGATGCCATGCCGCACAATTACGCCGACCGCCTGTCGCTGTCAGAAATTGGCGACCTGATCGCATACTTAAAAACATTTCGCGCTGACTCATGAGCCCCGACACTTTCGCCATATCCGCGCTTGTCGATGAACTGCGCGGTCTGCTGCTGGGCGGGCGTATCCAGGATGTCATCGATGTCGCGCCCATGTCGCTGGGGCTGGAAGTGTATGCGCAGGGCAAACGACATTACTTGCTCTTGTGCGCCGATTCGCAACAGCCGCGCGTGCATCTGGTCGCGTCGAAGCTGCGCCGCGGCACGCAAAAACCGACTCAGCAGGGCTTGTTGTTTCGGCGTTATGTCGAAGGCGGACGCATCGACAAAATAAGCCAGCCGGCCTGGGAGCGCCTGCTGGAAATCGATGTCGAAGGCGAAAGCGGGCGCGTGCGCATCGTCGCTGAACTGATGCCACGCCGAGCCAACCTGCTGCTGGTGCGCGAAGGCATCATCCTAGATTGCCTCAACCGCGTGGGTCCAGACGAAAACCGCTACCGTCTCAGCCTGCCCAAGCACGATTATGTGCCGCCGCCGCCCATTCAAAATCAGCTTGATCCCGCCACGATTTCCGCCGCGGATCTGCAGCGCATCCTGGAAAGCGCCCAAAAGCCAACGCAGCAAATCCGCCGTCTGCTGCCCGGGCGCATCTTGGGCATGAGTCCGCTGCTGGCCAAAGAGATCGCTTTTCGCGCGGCGGGAGATAGTTCGGCGCGAGTCGGCGATATGGACGGCGCGATGCTGTTTTCTGCCTTTGACGAGCTGATGCAACCGTTGCTCAGTCGAAAATGGCAGCCAGGCCTGGGGCGCGAATCGTGCATTGCCACTGCCTTTGCCGCCTGCCCGTTGACTCACCTCGATTGGCAGCCATGCAGCTCGATCAGCGAGGCGATGGCCGCGGTCTATGGCGAGCTCGCTGGCAGCCAAGCCTATGACGAAGCGCGCAAACCCGTGCAAGCTGCGCTGGTCGATGCCAAAGCCAAATTGTCGGGCAAGCTGGAGTCGCTGCGGCAGGGACTTCGCGATGAAAGCGAACGCGAGCGACTGCGGCAATGTGGCGAACTCATCCTCGCGTATCAATATACAATTGCCGAGGGGCAGAGCGAATTGCGCGCGCAATACGACTTCGATTCGCCCGAGCTGGTCATAGCCCTTGATGCGCAGCTCACGCCGCTGGAAAATGCGCAGGCTTATTTCCGCCGCTATGACAAAGCCAAAGCCGCTGCCCAGGCTGTGCCCGCTTTGATCGCGGAAACCGAGCTGGAACAGGCTTATATTGAGCAGTTGGAATCCGACCTCGCCAATGCGGCCAACTGGCTGGAGATCGACGATGTCATCCAATCGCTGCAAGCGCGCGGGCATTGGGCAGGCGCTCGCTTGAAACGACTGGGCGGAGGCGGCCGGCAAGGTCCGCTGCGCATCGTCAGCCGCGACGGCTATGTGCTTTGGGTGGGGCGCAACAGCCGCCAAAATGCCCAACTGACTTTCAAACGCGCCAACCCGCAGGATATTTGGCTGCACGCGCGTGATGTGCCTGGCGCGCATGTCGTCATCCGCGATGATGGCCGGCGCATAAAGGAAGACTTGCTGATGCAAGCGGCCGCCGTGGCCGCGCATTATAGTCAGCGCCGAAACGACAGCAGCGTCCAAGTCGACTATACGCGCGTCAAGTATGTGCGTGCTATCAAAGGCGCTGGGCCCGGCATGGTCACTTATCGCAACGAGAAATCGCTGTCGGTGCGGCCGCAGGACGAAAGCATTTTGGCTTAGGAATCGGCAGCGCTCGCCAAGATGCGTTTGGCGGCAGCGAGCACTTGTTTCACTTCGATATCGCGTACACAAGGATGAAACGCCGGGTCATCGCCGCGCCAATCCAGTATGCGACAGGGCGCGCAGGCCAGGTCTGCTGTGAGCGCGACATGTCGGGTGAGATCGCCCCAAGGCGCAAATTCAACTGGATCGGCGGGGCCAAATAGCGCAACGGTCGGCGTATCCAGCGCCGCCGCCACATGCAGCGCGCCACTATCTGGACCCAGTACGAGGCTCGACCGTGCATACAGAGCCGCCAACTGACCGATGCTTGTCTCGCCGATACTGTGGCTAGTCTGCGACATCTGCGCGCGGATTTCGGCGATCAGCTCGGATTCTCCAGCAGTGCCCGTGAATAGAATTGCGCAGTCCATGTCGCTGTGCAAGGCATCCGCCACCGCCGCCCACTTGTCGCTGCGCCACAACTTGCTGGCCGCGCCGGAGCCGGGGTGGATGCAGACCAGCCGCCGCCTGGAAATGCCCAGATTTGCGAGCCGTCCCTCAACAAACGCGCGGTCGGCATCATCGAGTGGAAATTCGAGGCGAATGTTGGCGCGGAGAACCGTCCCTGTCCAGGGCGTCACCAGTCGCAGATTCTGCTGGACGGCATGCTCGCGCCGCAATTCATGGGCTTCGGTCAGGAAGGGCGCGACATTGGCGTGACTGTAGCCGATGCGCCGCGGGATGCCAGCCAGGTAGGCCAGCAGGGCGCCCCACCAGTGGTCGGGTCGCATGACGATTGCGCAGCAGAAGCCCGTCCCCCGCAGACGACGCGCCCAGCGCAGCGCCAGCAGATACGCATTGTCGGCGCTCCGACTGCGGGCAAAAGCCGGAAATGGCAGCTTTTGTACCTGGTCGATCGCTGCATAGCGCGCAAGCAATTCCGCCGACCAGGTGCCGCAAAGCGCATGAATTTGCAGATCGGGGCGCGCTCGCTTTAGCAGTTTGATAGCGGGCGTTGCCAGCAGCGCATCGCCCAGGTGGTCGGGACGAATGATCAGCAGGCGCTGGCAGTTGCCGCGCTGCATGGGGACGGGCAGCCGCGCCACGCTTTTGAGCAGCTTGTCGCGCAGTCGATGTTTCCGCGACGGTCGGTGCCGGGCGGATGCCAGGTGGCGGTTGCGCTGTGCGAGCGACTGCCTATCCAAGCCCAATGCTCCGATAAGCGTCCAGCAGCCGCGGCAGCAGCGCCGACCAGTCGTAGTGCTTGCGCACGCTTGCCTGGGCGGAACGAGCGATTTCCCCGCGCGCCGCATCGTCCTGCAGCAGCGAAATGATCGACTCGGCAAAATCTTCGGCTGTGTCGGCCAATTGCAGGGTCGCCAGCGCCTCGTCATGCAAGCCAGCCGCGCCGATGGAAGTCGAGACGACCGTGCAGCCACTCGCCAGCGCCTGCAAAATCTTGAGTCGGGTGCCGCTGCCCATGCGCAAGGGGACGATGTATAGCGTCGCCGCGTGCAAATAGGGCTGCACCGATTCGACCCAACCGGTGACTTGCGTATTGTCGTCCGCCAGCGCCAGGATGCGTGCTTGCGGGTTGCGGCCAACAATGCAGAGCTGCGTCTGTGGCAGGCTCTTGCGGACGCGCGGCAAGATCTCGGCGCAGAACCATTCCATCGCATCAACATTGGGGCGATAGTCCATCTTGCCGCTGAAAACCAGTTGCCAGCGCTCGCGCAGACTGGAGGCGGGCGGTCGATAATCGTCAACGCTGATGCCATTGGGCACGACATGGATGCGCGCGCCGGCGTGTTGCAACAGCAGTTGTTTGTCTTCGTCGCTGACCGCCAC
>DAOUJB010000425.1:0-2516 GCA_034423155.1 Anaerolineae bacterium
CCCATCGTCAGCAGAATCAGATAACCTTCCATGCGGAAGCCCAACAGGGGCGTGCCGCTAAACAGCATGACAATCGCCGCTGCGATGCTGGCTGTGCCATAGACCAGCCACACATACGGGATGACGGGCAGTTGCGCGCGCAGCATCCTGCCGATCAGCATATAGACGGACACGCTGAGCGCGCCCAGCCAAGCCAAGACTGCGCCTGTGATCGTGGCTTGCAACTCAGTATCGGCCAGCGCCGCGCCGCCATCGAGCGGGATGCCTATCAATGCGCCGCCGGCCAGCGCCACCAGCAAACCAGCCACCACCAGCCGCGACAAGCGAATGTGCAGGAAGGCCACCTCCATGATGGCGACCCAGATCGGACCCGTGGACACGATGACCACGCTGACCAGCACGGTCGTGTATTGCAGTGACGAAACCCAGGCGGTGAAATGCGCAGCCAGGCAAAGCCCGGACATGACGACCAATGTAGCTTCCCGGCGAGACAGGTTGGCAATTCGCCCCCGATGCCTTCCCAGCGCCAAGGGAGTCAGCGCGACTGTCGCCACGGCCAAGCGCGAACCGGCGATCAACAGCGGCGGCATATCTTCGGCGAGGGCAAAGCGGATGAGGATGGCGGCCGAGGAGGTGGCAACTATTGCCAGCACGATAACGGCATAAGCGCGCAATGGCCGGCTGTCGTTTCTGCGTGCGTCGCTCACTGCTTCGTCTCCTGACCTATCCGCGCGGCGGACGCTCACATCAATTGGACATTCTCGTGTCGCGCAGCTATAATAATGGCAGATTCCGCGCAGGCGGAACATATCGACCGAGCTATACCACAAGGAGCAGCAGAATCATGGCTTTTGAATTACCAGCACTTCCATACGCAGAGGACGCGCTCGAGCCGCACATAGACGCGCGGACCATGGGCATCCACCACGGCAAGCACCACGCAGGCTACACCGGCAACCTCAACGCAGCCATTGCCGGCACCGAGCTCGAAGGCAAGAGTATTGAAGCGATCCTGGGCGATCTGGATGCCGTGCCCGAGGGCATTCGCACCGCTGTGCGCAACAATGGCGGCGGCTTCGCCAACCACAGCTTGTTCTGGCAGACCATGAGCCCCGACGGCGGCGGCGAACCGAGTGGCGCGCTGGCAGATGCCATCAACAGCGCATTCGGCAGCTTTGACGAATTCAAGTCGGCTTTTTCCGCAGCGGCAGCGACGCGCTTCGGCAGCGGCTGGGCATGGCTGGTATCGGACGGCGGCGCGCTGAGCGTTACATCCACGCCCAACCAGGACACGCCGCTCATGGATGGCAATACGCCCTTGCTGGGTATTGATGTCTGGGAACACGCCTACTACCTCAACTATCAGAACCGTCGTCCCGACTACATCGCCGCTTTCTTCAATGTCGTCAACTGGGACAAGGTGGCCGAGCTATACGCAGCGGCAGGCTGATGATTAGCCGGCGCGAGATACTGGCAGGCGCTGCGGCTGGCGCGGTCTTGGTCGGCGGGCGGTTGGGGGGCGTTGCGGCACACACGGGCGAGTCGCCGCTGTTTGAACTTCCCGAGTTGCCCTATGACTATGCCGCGCTGGAACCGCACATCGACGAGCGCACCATGCGCATCCATCATGGCAAGCACCACGCCGGCTATACCAACAAGCTCAATGCAGCCATCGAAGGCACAGACCTGGCGGGCAAAAGCATCGTGGACATTCTCGGCGATTTGGATGCTGTGCCGGAAGACATTCGGACTGCTGTGCGCAACAATGGCGGCGGTTTCGCCAATCACAGCTTGTTCTGGCAGGTGATGAGCCCGGCTGGCGGCGGCGAACCCGGCGGCGAGCTGGCGGACGCCATCAACAGCGCATTCGGCGGTTTCGGCGAATTCCAGCCGGCATTTTCGGCGGCGGCGAAAGGCGTCTTTGGCAGCGGCTGGGCATGGCTGGTGAATGACGGCGGCGCGCTGAGCATCGCTTCCACGCCCAACCAGGACACGCCGCTCATGGACGGGCAAACGCCGATCCTGGGCATTGATGTCTGGGAACACGCCTATTATCTGCATTATCAGAATCGCCGCCCGGACTACATCGCCGCCTTCTTCAATGTCATCAACTGGGACAAGGTGAGCGAATTGTACAGCGCCTAGCAACCCCATATCTGGGTTTGTGTCGCAGTTAGGACTCAAACGGGCGAGCCAGCGGCTAGCCCCTACAGGCATCCTCTGTATTCCGGGAGTCGCGGCGCAACATTCTCAATATGCTCGAAGGACGCTAGAATGATGGCGTCCTTTTTGTTTGCGCACAGGAGACAACCGATGGCCGACTTTCGTGTGGAAATGGATTCGCTAGGCGAGGTGCGAGTGCCAGCGGACGCGCTTTATGCCGCGCAGACCCAGCGCGCCCTGGACAACTTTCCCATCACCGGCATGAAACCCCTGCCCGCTTTCATCTGGAGCATGGCGCTCATCAAACGGGCGGCGGCGGAAGTCAACCGCGATCTTGGGCTGCTCGACCCCGA
>DAOUJB010000426.1:0-5437 GCA_034423155.1 Anaerolineae bacterium
CTGGGCAGCCAGGTCATCGTCACCGATATCGACCTGTCCAGCGCAGAATCGGTCGCTGCCGAGATCTCAACTGCGGGCGGAGTCGCGCAGGCGCGCCAATTTGATGTCGCCGATGGCGAGGCGGCGCGCTCGCTTGTTGACGAGCTGACCGATCGCTACGGGCGCATCGACCATCTCTTCGCCAATGCCGGCGTTTTGGGTCCAACTGACTTGTGGGAGATCGCGCCTGAAGACTGGGATGCTGTGCTGGGCGTCAACATCAAAGGCGCAGCTATCATCTGTCAGCTGGTGGCGGCGCAGATGAAAGCACAGCGGCGCGGGCGCATCATTGTGACCGCCTCGTACAATGGCGTGCGCGTCGACAAGCATGTCATCCCCTACCGCGTCAGCAAAGCGGGCTTACTCATGTTCACCAAATGCCTGTCGCTGGTGATGGCACCTTATGGCGTGACCGTCAACGCCATTTGCCCCGGCGTAACGCTGACGCCCCTGCAGCAGACTTATGCGCAAGCCCTGGCCGACCAGCGCGGCATCAGCCTGGACGACTATCTTGATGAACGCCGGTCGCGCATCCCCATGGGCGAACTGACCACCACCGCCGACCTCAATGCCCTGGCGCGATTCCTGGTGTCGGACGAGGCGCGGCTGATCACCGGGCAGACCATCGCGGTCGATGGCGGCGTCATGGCGAGCTCCTGACGCGCAAGTTATGAGCTATCGGGCCTATGTCACCGCCAGCCTGTCCATCCCGCGCGCCATGCGCAGTTGGTATCTGAGCGGTCGGGGCTTGGACAACTTCGGGCAGCAAGATCAACCCATCAGCGAAGCGCTGCCAGAGATCGCCGCGGACGAGTTGCTGACGCGCGTGGACGCCATCGGCATCTGCGCATCCGATGCCAAGATGATCAGGCTGGGCGACGAATATCCGCTCTTTCATGGGCGCGACCTGGCGGCGAATCCACAGCGGCTCGGGCACGAACTGGCGCTGACGGTCGTGGGCGTCGGCGAATCGCTAGCCGGACAATATTGGGTCGGGCAGCGCTTGGGCGTTCAGCCCGATGTGTATTATCGCGGCCAGCGCAGCGCTATCGGCTCGATCATCGCGGGCGGATACACAGAATACATGACGCTTGGCGAGCGGATTCTGCGCGGCGATGCGGGCAGTTATGCGCTGCCGGTCGACGATTCGCTGGCCTATGCCGAAGTGGCGCTTTCTGAACCCTGGGCTTGCGTCGAGGCGGCTTTTCGCCCGTTCCGCCGCTTGGATCTGCTGTCGGGCGGGCTGCTGTGGATAAACGGGCGCAGCGACGACTTCGACCTGGATATGCGGCTGCCATCGCGGCTGGTGGTCGCCAGCGACATTTCGGCGCGCACAAGCGAGCAGTTGGCGCGGCAGCAGCTATCGGTGATCGCAGCGGACGGGTTGGACGCGGCGCAGACAGCGCAACGATACGGCGAGGGCGCTGGTCTGGACGACATCATTTTGTTCGAGCCAAGCGCGCAGCAGATCGAGGCAGCCCAGCGTGCCCTGGCGCGGCGCGGCACCTTGACCATCGCCGGCCGTTCATCAACTGGTGAAGTCGGCATCGACATCGGGCGCATTCATTACGATTTCATTGGCATCATGGGCACGGCGCAATCATCGCTGGCGGCGGCCTATGGCGAGGCATCCAATCGCAGCGAATTGCGGCCCGACGGCGTGGCGCTCGTGCATGGCGCTGGTGGACCCATGGGGCAAATGCACATCCAGCGGGCGCTGAGCCTGGCAGACCCGCCGCGAGTCATCATCGCCACCAATCGCGGCTTGGGACGACTCAAGGCGCTGGAAGCGAAATTTACGCCGCTGGCAGCGGGACGGGGAGTCGAATTCCAGGCGATCAGCCCGCGCGAGAATCCCGGTCAACTGGAAGCGGCAGTGGCTGCGCTGGGTGGCTGCGACGACATCTTGATGGTCTTCCCCTCGCAGGCAGAAACGCAGCGAATGCCCGACCTGTTGCGGACGGGCGGCGTGCTCAATCTCTTCGCTGGCGTCCCGCCGGGGCAAGAGATCCGCCTGGATATCGACCGCATCCTGCGCGATGGCTTGCAGATCATCGGCAGCAGCGGCTCGTCATTGGCGGATCAAGCGCGCGTCTTGCATCAGACAGCAACCGGACAACTGGACAGCGCGGGCATCGTCAGCGCGGTCGGCGGGCTGGGCGCGGTCAAGGCAGCGCTCGTGGCTGTCAATGCGCGGCGATTCGCGGGCAAAATCGTCATCTATCCGGCGCTGGGCGATATGCCGCTGACGCCCGTCTCCAACTGGTCAAAGGCAGCGGAGACGGCTCTGCTGCGAGAGCGGCTCGGCGACTAGGCATAACCGAGCGATCCGATGGATTGCCCCTACACCAGGTTGAATTTTCAAAGTAAATGCAAGTAAGTGGTGAAACAACTATTTGCCACAGAGGCACAGAAGTAAGACCTATAAAGTAATGCAACAATATGGAGAAACGTCGTAGGGGCGATACAAGTATCGCCCCTGCTGGTTTCGTTTTTGAGCGGCGTTGCTTGCGCCGACATGCCTGGCTGATAGTTCACGCGCCCCAGTTGCAGTCGCCTTCGTCATCTGCGAGCCAGGCTGCGCTCCAGCCTTTTTGGTCTTGATAAGTCACCTTGAACCACGACTGTGTGCGAGCAATCGCCGGCATCGCAGCGCCAGCGGGAATGACATCGACGACCTCGCCCCAGGGCGCGTCGCGCAAGTGCAGATCGGCGCGTGAAGTGACTTGGCAATTATCCAGATCGACAGCCGAAGCAACCGAATCGCCAGAGCCCGGCCTATCCGCCCGATCGTCGCGTCTCGGATCAGGCATCAGTGCTTGCGACGGTCCGCGTTCGGGAGCTGTGCCATCCATCAGCGTAACGAAGTAGTCGTACATGTGATCGCCAAAGGCGTGGCAAATCGCCGCGCTGGCATCAACGGCGGCCTGAAAATGAGTCCCGGCCAAGACGCGGCTTCGTCCGCACTCCTCTTCAAATTCCGTCCAGGTGGCGAAGTGCAGCGTCACATCTTCGGCCGGCGTGATGCCTGGCTCGATGCGAGACGAGCCTGCCGCGTAGGTGACCGACAAGCCCAGCTCGTCCGTGCCGAAATAGCGCCGCGCCGCTTGCCCGTGCGCTTGACAAGAGCACATCGAGGCGGAGGGATATTCGGGATGATCGGCGACATTGATATAACTTTGCCATTGACTGGCGGGAATTTCGGTCGTTCCCATGCCCGGACCGCCCCAAGCGGTGACGGATTCATCGCCGTAGACATGAGCAGCGGCGCTGAAGGGACGCACGGCGTCGTAACGGGTCTTTTCTTGCCAGGTGACGATCATGGCATCGAATGCGGCCGCCTGAGTCAGCCAATCCACCCGCACAAAGTCCATCGGGGAAAGGCGATGCTGCACCGCGGCGTGGATCAAAGACCAGCCCAGCGACACGATCTTGTTGTCGAAGAACTCAGCCATCATCTTGTCTTCGTCAGTCAGATTCGCCGACACCTCCAGCACATGATCCAACTGCGCCTTATACGCGTCCCGATTCTCCGGATTGCTCGCTGAAGGAGCGGGGATGCGATAATCGCGCGGATTGAAGTCAGCGAAAGGTTCCGTATTCGCCATCTGCGGCGTGACAAACTGCTGCACCGAATGCACGCCCATGCCTTGGCGTCGGATCGCTGGCTGCCAGCGCGAAGCATCCACCAGATCATAGGCGGTGTTGACGGGCGCGTATCCGGTGTTATTGGCGTAGCCGCCGGCCTGATTCATGCCATCATGCAGGCGTCCAGCAATCGCGCCTTTGCCCGCTGCCGTGCCAATCCCGGCCGGCGTGGTCAGGTCGTCCATACCCGCCGCAGGATCGAGGCCGTAGTCGGTCAACATAGAGCGCCAAACAGCTTCGCGATGCGGGAACAGCCCTCTAGCTGCGTGGTAAGAAGCGTACAGCGTGGCGATATTCATGTTGCGCAAAGTCCATTCTTCTTGCGGCCTTCGCTCAATCCGTGTGTAGACGCCAACCGCAGTCGGGTGATAGGGCGCCAAGGCATCGACGACGCCTGTGAGGGCCACAGTGGTCACCCGTAATACCATGGTGACATCGCCGAGCGTGGGAGATGCGTCCTGCGCCAGAATTGGCACGAGACGCGGAATCAGCACCTGCGCCAGAGGCACGCCCGTATCAAGTTCAAATGGTGGCAACGGCGGAATTGGCGGTGGGGGGAATCCTGGCGGGAATTGGGCTTGCGCTACCCCACCCCCCCGCAAATGAGAGCGAAGTCAGCAAAAGCAGTAATAGAATCCGACGACCTACGCCAATCATAGTTTTCATCCTTTGCCTCCTCGTGATATAAGATCGAACGATATTAAACAGGCACTGAGATGAAAACAACATGATACATAATTCTGGCGCATGTGTTATAAAATTCTGTCATTTATGCTCCGCTTGGCTGCCGGTTAGACTAATGCAAACCAGTATGCAGATGCTGCCCTTATGAAGCAGAAGCAAGTCAGGACCACGCCGTGACAGGGTGCAATGTAAGCGCCACCATCCTATATGAGCAGGGCGGACAAATGAGCCGATGAGGGAACTAACGAGATCTGGCGCGGCGAGGGCTATCGCTCGGCTCAGCGAAACTGGTGACGCTTCTGCATCCAATCGCTGCGCAAAACAATCGATTGACGCTCAAGCAGGTCGAGGACGAGAACGTCGTGCATGACCGCTACCTGTTTTGGCGTGTAGGCATCAAGGTGATCCAGATACCAGGCAACCAAGTTATTTGTTGCAAAAAGAACATGTTCGATGGACAGAGTCGGCGGCACGCTGGTTGCGTTGTGGAGTTCGTAGCGATCATGTACGATCTTTGCCGCGTCGGTCAAGATGGCCTGTCGAACAGGATGGTCCCAAGGCAGGTTGACATAGACGCGCATCACATCTGGATGATCCCGAATGAATGTGTAAAACGCCAGCACTTCTCCATGAGGCGTCTCCGCCTCGAGCGCCCGCTCTTTGAGCTTTTGAAACGCAATTGTCAAAATGTGTTTAAGCAGCTCGTCCAAGCTTATGAAGTGACGGTAAAAGGTGCGATTGCCGACGCCGGCATACTCGGTCACCATTCTGATTGTGAGATTTTCGTAGCCGCATTCCAAGGCTAGGGTGATTAGCGAATCAGCCAGCGCCCGGCGGGTGCGGACGATGCGTTTGTCCAGTTTTTTCATCGTGCATACCAAGATAATCGATACTGGCGGTCCCGTCAAATTGTCAAACCAGGAAATTCGCTCAGTTGCTCGCGCGTTGGCAATCCGCCGATCACGCCAACATGCCTGGCTGTATAAGCGCCCGCCCGCACAGCCTGTCGCACTGCATCCCGCAGCGATTTGCCTTCGCCCAAGCCCACCGCCAGCGCCGCATTGAA
>DAOUJB010000427.1:0-10536 GCA_034423155.1 Anaerolineae bacterium
AGCTCGGGCATGTGCATCTCGTGCGGGATGCCCAGCGCTTCCAACCGCCCGGCGATGGCTTCAAAGGCTTTGCGCTCGTCGGCGGATGACGATTCGCGCACCAGGCTGGTGAAGCGCTCGATCAACGACCAGGGCTCGTCTGGCGCGAGGCTGTCCAGCAGAGCGGCTTCCAAATCTCCTTGTTTGGCTTCGTACAATGTTTGCATTTCGGGTGCATCCTCCACAATGAACAGAAACATCGGCGGGATTGTAACCCAGCAAGGCGCAAATGCGAAATGGGGCGAACCAGGCTGAAATCGGCCTCTCATTGCCATGGACTATGTTACGATTGCCAAACAGCCAGTTCGCCGACTGTGGCGCTTTTGGCATCAATAAGGAAAATCGCTGAACCAGACATGAGCGCAAACGAGCTCTCAGCCGCACTAGCCTACGCGCGTGGACGCCAGGCCGACTATTTGCACGGCTTCATGACGCTGCTGCGCTTCCCGTCCATCAGCCTGGAGCGGGATCGCCAAGCCGACTTGCTGGCCTGCGCCGAGTGGCTCGCGGGCCAGATGCGACGCTCCGGGCTGGACAATGCGCAGCTGCTGCCCACCGCTGGCAATCCCATCGTTTATGGCGATTGGCTGCATGCGGACGACGACCAGCCCACCATCTTGCTCTATGCCCACTACGATGTGCAGCCGATCGCCGATGCCGCGCTGTGGCATTCGCCGCCTTTCCATCCGACAGTGCTGAATGGGCGACTGATCGCTCGGGGCGCGGTCGATGACAAATGCGGCGTCTGGATCGTGCTCAAAGCCATCGAATCGATCTTGGCAGCCGGCGGAAGCCTGCCCGTCAACATCAAATGCTTCTTCGAGGGCGAAGAAGAACTGGGCTCAAGGAACACAATCGCCGCGCTGGAATCTTATCGCGACCTGCTGGCGGCTGACGCGCTGATCATCTGCGATGGGCCTTTTTCGCCAAGCCAGCCCGGCATCGGCGTATCGGTGCGTGGCGCGGTGCAGGGCGAACTGCGCGTAACGGGTCCGCCCCAAGACTTGCACAGCGGGCGTTATGGCGGCGCAGTGCGCAATCCCATCCACAGCCTGGCGCGCATCATCGCAGCGCTGCATGATGCAGAAGGACGCGTGCGGCTGCCGGGTTTCTATGACCAGGTGATTCAGCCAGCGGCGAGCGAGCCAGATGCCGACGCAGATTTGCAGAAAGCGGCGGGCGTAGACGATTTTTTTGGCGAAGCGCTGGGTTCTTTCGCGGTTCGGACGACTATGCTGCCGACTCTGGATGTGGGCGGGATTTTCGGCGGCAACAGTGGCGAAGGTCCCCGCGCGATTATCCCGGCAGAAGCGGGCTGCAAATTGACCCTGCGCACCGTGCCCGGACAAGACGGCGCACGACTATGGGCAGGCTTGGTCGAGCATGCCGAGTCCTCCCGCGAGCCGGGCATAGACATCGAAGCCAGGCTGCACAGCATCGCCCATCCTTTTGCCATGGCCCCCGACGGACGAGAAGCGCGTGCACTGCGGCGGGCGCTGGAATCGACGCTTGGTGTGCCGGCGCGGCTGCTGCGGCATGGCGGCTCGCTGGCTATCGGCGGTATCTTGGCGCGGCTGTTGGCTGCGCCCGTCAGCATGCTTGGCTTGGGCTCGGGCGGCAACTCGCACGCGGCGAACGAATACATCGTGCTGGACGATATCGCGCCGGCGCTCGAAGTGGCGATCCGCTTGTTATTCGAACTGGCTGCTGAAAAAGCCCCTCGACCTGGTGCGGAAGACTGACGGGGGCGCTCTCAATCCCCGCGCACATCCAGCACATCGCGCAGGGCATCGCCCAGGAAGTTGATGCTCAGCACCGTGATCATAATCGCCAAACCCGGATAGATGCCCAGCCACCAGGCGCGCGAAAAGAAGCTGCGGGCATCGCTGATGATCAAGCCCCAGGTCGGCGTAGACGGCTTGACGCCCAAGCCCAAGAAAGACAAACCCGCTTCTGCGAGAATGGCGAAGGACACGCTGAGCGTGGCTTGCACGATGATCGGCGCGATGGCGTTGGGCAAGATATGCCGCAGCATGATGCGCGCGTCTGACGCCCCCATCGAGCGCGCCGCCAGCACATATTCTTCTTCGCGGATCGACAGCACCATGCCGCGCGTGATGCGGGCGAAGTCGTCCAGGAAAGCCAGCACAATCGCCACGATGACATTCTCCAGCCCGGTGCCAAAGACCGCCACCAGATACACCGCGATGATGAAGTTGGGGAATGCCCACTGCAAATCGATGTAACGCATGAAAATAGTGTCGATCCAGCCGCCGTAATAGCCAGAAAGTACGCCCATCGCCACGCCCAGCAGCATCGAAATCGTCACCGCCACCACGCCCACAAAGAGCGAAACGCGCGCGCCGATCAAGATGCGTGTGAACAGATCGCGTCCCAGGTCGTCTGTGCCCAGCGGATGCGTGATCGAGGGCGGCTGCAAAATATCGAATTCTTGGCTTAGCGGGTCGTAGGGCGAAATGACCGACGCGAATAGTGTGCTGAGAATGATCGTGCCCAGCAGCAGCATACTGGCGATGGCGCGTTTGTCCCGCAGCAGTTGCTGATAGGCGCGCGGACGTTGGGGCAGGCTGGGCTGCTCGATGCCGCGCAGGTTGGCGACTTGCCGCTCAGTCATAGCTGATGCGCGGGTCGATCACGCGGTAGAGCATATCGACCGCCAGGTTCATGAAAACCAGCAAGACCGCCACCAGCAGGATGCTGCCCTGCACGACCGGATAATCGCGGTTGAGGATGCTTTGGATCAGCACGCGTCCCAGCCCCTTGATAGCGAAGACATTCTCCACCACCACCGAGCCGGAAAACAGCAGCGCCAGCGAAATGCCCATGACTGTGACCACCGGTATCAAGGCGTTGCGCAAGGCATGGCGAAAGATGACGCGTCGCTCGTTCAGCCCCTTGCTGCGCGCCAGGGTGATGTAATCCTGCCCCAGCACTTCCAGCATGGCGCTGCGCGTCAGGCGGGCGATCGAAGCCGAAAATGGCAAGCCCACCGCCAAGCCCGGCAGAATCAAATAACGCAGCCACTGATCCAGCCCGGCGCTCATGGGTCGATAGCCGATGGCGGGGAACCAGCGCAGATTGACGGCGAAGACGATGATCAGCACGATGCCGATCCAAAACGAGGGCATGCTGATGCCCAAGAATGCCGCGAGGTTGAAGCCATAATCCAGCGGGCTGTCTTTCTTCACCGCCGAGATGACGCCGGCCGACAAGCCCAGCGTGAACGACACCAAAAAAGCCACCACCGCCAGCGAGACCGTGCGCGGCACCGCTTCGGCGATCTGCACACTGACCGCCTGATGACTGCCATAAAGCGATTGTCCCAGGTCGCCAGCCAGGGTGTTGCGCAGCCAGAAGATATATTGCACGATGACCGGCTGGTCCAAACCCAGCTTGGCGCGGATGGCATCGGCGGCAGTGGGATCGACATCGGCGAGCAGCGCGGCGATCGGATCGCCCGGCACCGCCCGCAGCATGAAGAAGACCAACGTGCCGACCGCCCAGACGACGATCAGCGCCTGTATCACCCGCGCGAAGAAATAGCGCATGTCCTGCTACATCCTCCCAGACAATGCAGCCGTAGGGGCGAGGCAGTGACTCGCCCGCATTGGTAACAACGAACTGAAAGTGGGCGATACAAATATCGCCCCTACACTCGTTACGCTCGGAGAACCGAGCGGGCTTTGCCTAGCTCAAACTCACCCTGTCCAGGTCGCGCAAGCCCACGATGCGGCTCTCGGGCGGATAAGTCACCTCGGCGCGATGCACGAGGATCTCTGTGCCATGGAAGATGAAGATGGACGCCAGCTTGTCGCTTGTCAGCTGGTTGGCTTCTTGCACCAGTGCCCTGCGCGCGGCGGGATCGGCTGTGATCGCCTGCTGGTTGATCAGCTCGTCGACGCGGTCGGCGGCGAAGAAGCCAAAATCTCGCTCGCCATATTGCTCGACCAGGTCGGCGTCATTGCGGTTTGCGCCATTGAAGCGCGAGCTGCGCAGCATCCAGTCGACCAAGCCGTCATCGGGGTCGAAGTCGCCGCCGCTGCCCAGCCGCAGCAAATCGTATTCCATGCGGTTGGCATCTTCGATCAAGACAGTGAAGTCCTTGATATCCAGCTCAATGCTGATGTTGAGGTTCGTGCGGTACATGTCGACGATGACTTCGGCTTGACGGCGGCCCGCTGGCGTGGTCAGCAGCTTCAGCGTGGGGAAGCCCTCGCCGCCAGGATAGCCCGCGTCCGCCAGCAAAGCCTGCGCCGCCTCGGCATCGAAGCGCTGCTCGCTGGTTTCGTTGATGCCGGTGTCGAAGTAATAGCCCATGGCTGGATTGATCGTGCCGAAGGCGGGCACGCCGCGTCCGAACAAAGCCCGCTGGATGAAGCGCTCGCGGTCGAAGGCTTTCGCCAGCGCCAGCCGCACCTTGAAGCCGTTCTGCTGCTTCAGCTCATCGACAGACAGGTTGAAATCCTCGACCACCATGGGCTCGCGCCAGGGATTGACGAAGACCGACTGGAAGCCGTTGCCGGGGATCTCGTCCACGACCAGGTCGGGATTCATCAAGAAGCGGTCGACCAGCTCGGCAGCCACGCCATTGCCGCCGATGAGGTGGATATCGCCGGTTTCGATAGCGGCGGCCAGCGGCTCGTTTTCGGGGATGGGGATGATGGTCACCTTGTCGACGACCGGGCGCGCCGGGTCATAATAGTCATCGAAGCGCTCCAGCACGACGCCCTGCCCCAGTTGGTGCTCGGTCACGCGGAAGGGTCCCGTTCCCACCGGCATCAAGCCATAATCCGCCTCGCCCATGCTGTCGATGGCGTTGCTGTTGACGATGGTCATGGCGCGGCCGCTGCTGCGTTCCAGTGTCTTGACCAGCAGCGAGGCTTGCGGCTTGCCCAGGGTCAACTGCACGGTCATGTCGTCCAGCGCGACTACATCCAGCACATTGACCAGATTGCCATAGTGAATCGACTGCTCGGGATCTTTGGAGCGGTTGTAGGTGAAGACGACATCAGCCGCCGAAAAAGCATCGCCATTGTGCCAGGTGACGCCCTCGCGCAGGTTGAATGTCCAGACCAGGCCGTCATCGGACACCGTCCAGTCGGTGGCCAAGTCGCCCTCCGCGACCAAGTCGGCATTGATATGCGTCAAGCCGCTGAGCACATTGGATGCCACCTGGAATTGCAGCACCTGGTTGATCTGCGCGGGGTCGAGGGTGGTGATTTCTGCTGTGCCCGCCCAACCACAAATCAGATGTCCGCCGCCCTGGGCGAAGGCGCGCGTGGCTGTCGGCAGGACGATGCCGGCCGCCCCCATCAGATGCGACAGCGAAAGCGAACCGCCCGAGGCCGCCACCAGCCGCATAAATGAACGCCGGCTCAGCTTCGGTCCGCTGATCTCGTCTTTGCTCAAGCCAAAGAGCGGGTCGCGTGGGTCGAAGTCATAGGCGCGGCGCTGCTCCTCGGCGATGCGCGCTTTCTGCTCGCCAGTCAGGCGGGCAAATAATTCTTGCAGTCGTCTGTTCATCTTTTGTTTCCTCCATCGAATTAGTGGTTAGTCCTCAGTTCCACTGACAAACAGGATGAGTATAGAAGCTCGGCGTAGCGAATGCAAAAATTGGCGACTGCCCCAGGGCAATCGCATAAAGCGATATGCTGCGCTTGTAACGCTTTACCACCGAGAACACCGAGGGGTTTCGTTTTGGGCGAGTCGTCGCCTCGCCCCTACAAGCGACTCGATTGGGGCGTACCCCGTCTAGTTGCACACCGTCCCGCGCAGGATTGCTTTCTGCACTTTGCCCAGGGCATTGCGAGGCAGCTCGGCGGCGAAGACCACCCGGCGCGGCGCTTTGTAGGCGGCCAACCGATCGCGACAAAAGGCGCAGATTTCGTCTGCATCGGGTTGCGCGCCAGCTTTGGGCACGATGACCGCCACGACCAGCTCGCCCCACTCGTCATCTTGGCAGCCGATCACTGCGCAGGTCGCTACATCCGCGTGCGTCATCAGCGCCAATTCCACCTCGGGCGGATAGACATTCAAGCCGCCCGTGATAATCAGATCTTTGGCGCGCCCCTTGAGCGTGAAGTAGCCATCGTGCGAGCGCGAACCCAGATCGCCCGTGCGCAGCCAGCCGTCTGCTGTGAAGGCTTGCGCGGTCTTTTCGGGCTGTTTCCAATAGCCAGCGAAGACATGCGCGCCGCGTATCTGCACTTCGCCCACAGCATCATCGGGCAGGGGCAGATCGGTTTCGGGGTCGACGATGCGCGCCTGCACGCCCGGCAGCGGTCCCCCCACCGAGCCAACGCGCCGCTCGCCATGCAGGGGATTGGACAAGTTCATGCCGGTCTCGGTCATGCCATAGCGCTCCAGCAGGGTTACGCCGAATGTGCGCTGATAGCCGAAGAAGAGATCGTCAGGCAGGCGATCGCTGCCGGATGTCAACAGACGCATGTGGCTCAGGTCGATGCGCCGATCGGCCGCCAGCGCATACAGCCGCCGGTGCATGGTGGGCACGCCCATGAAGACCGAGTAGCGCCGACTTTGCAGCAAGTCCAGCACTTCAGCAGCATCAAAAGCGGGCAGCAGCTCGGCAGTCGCGCCAGCATGCAATGCGCCGTGCAACGCCACCACCAGCCCGTGCACATGAAAGATGGGCAGCGCATGCAGCAGCACATCGTCCGCGCGCCAGCCCCAAGCCGCATGCAAGGCGTTGATGTTGGAAGTCAGATTGCCATGCGTGATAAGCGCGCCTTTTGGACGGCTGGTCGTGCCGCTGGTATAGAGCATCATGGCGGTTTGCTCGGAATCGCCGGGCGGGCTCACGGGGGTGGCGGTATAGCTGCCAACGCGATCGTTCCAGGGCGCGTCGGCGTCGATGAAGATCGCCTCTTGCAGCGCTGGCAGGCTGGGGATCATCTCGGCAAGCGCCGCCTGTTTCGTGTTGTCCGCGAACAACAAGCGAACGCCTGCATCAGCCAGAAAATAGCGCAGCTCGGCAGGCGGATAACCGGGATTCAAAGGCAAAAACACCGCGCCTATCTGCATGGCCGCCAGATGTAGATAAATGAAAGGCAGGCATTTGGGCAACTGCACAGCCACCCGGTCGCCAGGTTCGGTGCCCAGCGCGCGGAGATAGTGGGCGGTACGACCGGTCGTCTCTGCCAACTGCGCATAGCTGACCGCCTCGCCGCCGATGAACTGGATGGCGGTTTTATGCGCATGGGCTCGGCAATTTTCGGCAATGTCGTCGAGGAACATAGGCAACCTGTGCTGGTTCGTGATTGAATTGTCGTTGTACCCTAATATCGCCACAGAAGGAAATGCAAGTAAGTCATGCGACAACCAGGCAACGCCGCTCAAATTCGAAATCCGTAGGGGCGAGACTTGTCTCGCCCATAATTTCGCCGTTGACCATGTGGGCGACTCAAGTCTCGCCCCTACGACGTTCCTCCATATTGTTGCACTACTTCATTGAACTTACTTAGACGCAGCGAGCACAGAGGACGAGGGGTCATCTGCCCAGCAGCACCACGACCGACCTTGCGCCGACCTGCTGCGCGGATTGATCCAGCAGCGGCGGCTCGTCGCCGGGCGCATAACTGTCAGCGGGCGGCGCCAGCGCGGTGTTGACGGCTCTGTGCCAGCGCATGCCTCGTGGCAGCATCGGCAGCTGGAAGCGCGTTGGCAGCCAGTGCGCATTCATGATGATGTAGACCAGCCGACGACTTTTCGCGCCGCAGAACAACAAGCCCAGCCGCCGACTCTCGTGCGACCAGTCGGGCTGCCAGGGCTGCTGTCCATGATAAGACACGCTCTTGGCCGCGAATCCACCCTCGGCATTCGGCGCAGGCTGATGATGCAAGTAGTCGGCGCGCCGCAGCAGAGGCTGGGTTTTCCGCAGCTTCAGCAGATTTTTCACAAATTGCCACAGGGGCGGCTGCGCTGCCAGGCGAGACCAGTCAAATTCGTTCAAGGCGCTGTCGTGGCAAAAACTGTTGTTGTTGCCAGCTTTGCTGTGCCCATATTCATCGCCCATCCACAACATGGGCACGCCTTGGCTGATCAGCAGCAGGCAGAGAAAGTTCTTCTGCTGACGGACGCGCAGGGCGTTAATAGCCGCATCGTCGCTTTCGCCTTCTGCGCCGCAATGCCAGCTGTGGTTGTCGTCCGCCCCATCGCGGTTGTCTTCGCCATTGGCGAGGTTGCGCTTGCGGCTATAGCTGACCAGGTCGCGCAGGGTGAAGCCGTCATGAGCGGTGATGAAATTGATAGAAGCGCAGGGTCCACGCTCGGCATACATATCGGGAGAGCCTTGCAGGCGCGCCGCCATGTCGCCGACCAACCCGGCATCGCCTTTGACAAAGCGCCGCAAATCGTCACGATAGCGCCCGTTCCATTCTGCCCAGCGCCCATAATCCGGAAAGCTGCCGACCTGGTACAAGCCGCCGGCATCCCAGGCTTCGGCGATCAGCTTGGTGCGCGCCAGCAGTGGGTCGTTCGCCAGCGCCTCCAGCAAGGGCGGGTCGGGATGCGGAGCGCCGTCGGTATCCCGCGCCAGGCTGGAAGCCAGGTCAAAGCGGAAACCATCGATGTGATACTCGCTGACCCAGTGGCGAAGGCAGTCCAGCAGCAGCTTGCGCACGATCGGATGCCCGCAGTTCAGCGTATTGCCCGTGCCGCTGAAATTATGGTAAGCGCCATCGGGCTTGAGCAGGTAATAGATGCTGTTGTCGATGCCGCGGAAAGAGATGGTCGGGCCTTTTTCATCGCTTTCCGCCGTGTGATTAAAGACCACATCCAGCCAAACTTCGATGCCGGCGCGATGACAAGCCAAGACCAGCTGTTTCAGTTCGCGGGCTGGGTCATCGCCAGCGGCATAAGCGGCTTTGGGCGCGAAGAAACCGATCGGGTTGTAACCCCAATAATTCACCAGCCGCTCGCCGGTTTCGGGATGGTGGTTGCGGTTGTCGAGCTCGTCAAATTCAAAGATAGGCATCAGCTCGATGCAATTGATACCCAGCGACTGCAAATAAGGGATTTTCTCAATCAGCCCGGCGTAAGTGCCCGGCGCAGCCACATCCGCGCCAGCCGTGAAGCCGCGCACATGCAGCTCGTAGACGACCAGCTCTTCTCTCGGCGTATTCAGCTGTCGGTCGCCCTGCCAGTCGAAGTCGCCGCTATAGGGACGGGAGCGATACGCCGCGTTGGCATAGCGTTTGCCACGCCAGCATTCCAGCCCGCCAATCGCTTTGGCATAGGGATCGAGCAAGATCTGCTGGGCGTCAAAGCGGTGTCCGCGCGCTGGGTCGTTCGGTCCATCCAGGCGGTATCCATATTCAATTTTCTCGGAATCCAAGCCCTGCACGACCATGGCATAGACATCGCCGGTGCGGCAGGCATCCAGAAAAGGGATTTCGATCATGGGTTCGTCTGCGCCGCGCTCAAACAAAACCAGGCTGCACGAAGTGGCATGTCGCGAGAAAATGGCGAAGTTGATCCCGCCGGGCACGAGAGTCGCGCCAAATGGCAGCGGATTGCCCGGATAGAATTGAAAGTCGCCGAGGGCATAAGCCGTGTGTTTGACCATATTCTTACTATACCTGTAATGCCGCCCTGTCCGTATAGCAACCTCCCAAATGTCTCAGTGCGCACAACAGAAGTGAAGCCAATAAGGCACGGCGTGTTTTTCGACACAGAGGTGCCGCTCAGATTCGATAGCAGTAGGGGCGATACAAGTATCGCCCACAATGCCGCGATTGTACCGGTGGGCGACTTAAGAGTCGCCCCTACGTCGTTCATGCAATTGTCGCACGACTGTTGCACGCATATATGGAAGAACCTTCTGTGTACCGGTGATGAGTTTTTCACAATTCCGCAGCCGACGGAGCGGGATGATGTTTTGGATGCGTTTGCCTTGTGCCACGCCGCAATTCCCGCCAGAGATTCTGATAAATATCTGATGAATATTTGTGCCTTATGCCAAAACAAGGCATACTAGCGGTCAGGTAGCATGGTCGCGCGAGTGGCTGAACCCACCAAGATGGACGGCTTTCGTTTCGGAAAGGTAGCAAAGGTGAATCAGGCGGCAGGCACAAGACTGGCAGCGCAGCTGAATCGGCTGGTCGACTTTGCGCCGGTGTTGATCGCGCTGCTGTTGGCGCTGGTCGTGTCTTCTGTGCTGCTGGTCGCGCTGAATGCCGACCCGCTGGCGGCTTTCGGATTCATGCTCGAGGGCGCTGTCGGCACAGAAAACGCGACAGCCGAGACCTTGGTAAAAGCCACGCCCATCTTGTTCGTGGGCATCGGCATCACGGTCGCCTTCCGCGGCGGCATGATCAACATCGGTGGCGAGGGCCAGATGATCGCTGGCGCTTTGGCTGGCACGACCATCGCGCTTGTGCTGGGCGACCTGCGCGTTCCAGCCGAAATGGCGAAGACGCCCGGCGCATTCGACCTGCTCATCGTGGCCAGCGCATTGAT
>DAOUJB010000428.1:0-2274 GCA_034423155.1 Anaerolineae bacterium
GCGCGATGACTGACAGCTGCCACCAATGCGCCGACCAGCGCCGCCGCCAGCAAGATCAGCAGAGGATGCGCGTCAATCGCCAGCGAAACCACCAGCGCCGCGTATGCGCCCACCGTGATGAATTCCGCATGGGCGAAGTTGGGCAGCTTCATCACGCTGAAGGTGAGCGTGATGCCCAAGGCCATCAGCGCGTACAAACTACCGACCTGGATGGTGTTGACCAGCGAAGTTACCAGCAATGCCGATGGCACGATGCCGCCCTTCCCTTACGAAATCGTGTAGGGGCGATACTTGTGTCGCCCCTCGTTGTCCAGATCGGGGTAGAGATCAACCCTCGCTGTAGGTGATGGTGTCGGTGTTGCCGTCATAGGTGCCGACATCATCGAAGCTGCTGCCATCCGGGTTGGCCATGACCAAGCCATAGCTGGCGATGGCCTGATCGCCATTGTCGTCCAGATAAGCCTGGATGGTCGTGCCGATGTAGTGGTTGGATACAAAAGGCAGCATCGACTTGACAGCCGCGCCATCGTTGCCAGCCACCAGCATGGTCAGCATGGCGATATTGGCGGCATCGAAGGCGTAGTTGGTGAAAGGACCGGGCGCTTTGTCGAACATGGCTTCGAAGTCGGCATTGAAGATCGCCGTCAATGGCGTCTGCTCGGTCGACCGCGAGACAGTGATGAACTGCGCGTTTGCCAAGGTCATGGCGTGCCCGGCGTCTTCCAGGATGACATCGCTGACGATAGCTTCGTTGCCCATCCACTGCACGCTGGTCAAGATCGGGTCGATCTGCGCGACTTGCAAGAAAGCCTGCGCTTCGGTCAAGAAGCAGACGCAGAAGAAGCCGGTATTGTCGCCCAAGCCCGCGATAGCCGCGCTGACTGCCGCCGCCTCGCTGCTCAAGTCCTGCGATTCGGGCGCATAGGCAAAGCTCACCACCTCGCCGCCGCCGCCATTTTGGAAGTTTTCTGTGAAGTGCTCGACCATGCCGTTGCCAAATGGATCATCGCGATTGAGCACGACCATCTGCGTGTGTCCGCGTTCCAGCGCGATGGTGGCATAGGCTTTGGACGAGAAGACATCGGGCGGATAGATAACGCGGAAGATATTGTCGCCGGGGATAGCTGCCGCAGCGCCACTGGAGGCCGGCGCAACGATGACGATACCGTTTTCATCGGCGAATTGCTTTGCGCCCAGCACCTCGGTGGTCGTCAAGGGACCGACGACTACCTGCGCGCCGGTGGTCTGGACGATGGTTTGCAGGGCGCGGGCTGCACCTTCTGGCGTCTGTTCGGTATCGGCGGTGGCGATCTCGAACTGGATGCCGATGCCAGCCGCTTCGAGCTCGGCATTGACTTGCGTAACCGCCAGCTCGATGCCGCGAGCGAAGTCTTGCCCAAATGTGCCCAGCGAGCCCGTGTAGGGCATGGCGCTGCCCAACACATAAGTCTCTTGCGCGCCAACCGGCAGGCAAAGCAATGCCACCAGCAACAGCAGCAGCGAGCGTAATGCATGCTTTTTCATGTTTCTGTTCCCTTCTCTACACATCAGGTCTCTATTGCAGCATGGGCAAGTATAGCCAAGCTGTTCATGCGTGCAAAATAGAAGAGCTATTTCGGGAGTGGATATTTGTGTATATGGCGTTATTTCCCCATCCACGACCTGTCGACAGAGAAACTGCGCGCGCCAAACCCCTCCCCCAGCCCCTCCCAGTCGGGACGGAGAGGATAGCCAAAGCCATTGCAAAAGGTGCTCGTGGACGAGTCACCGCCTCGCCCCTACCAGGCTTGTGGGGAATGGGGTGCGTGCATCCGGCTACAGAATCTCCACCTCGATTGCGCTGCCGGCATCGAATCCGCTCGTGTTCAGCGGCACGCGCAGCAGACCATCGGCCTGTACAAGCGTGAAAATCAGATTGGACTTGCCAAATATCGGCTCGGCCAGCCAGCCCTCGTCGTTGGCCTGCAGGCGCACCGGCAGCCAGTCTTCGCGCCCGCTGACAGAAGCCACTCGCCGAGCCAGCCGCGCCCGCATGCGCCGCGCTTCTTTTGGCTTTTGTCCTAGCCAGGCACAGATCAAATGAGGCAGCAACTGCCGCGCCACCAGCAGCGACGAAACCGGATTGCCCGGCAAGCCCAGCACCGGCACGCCCGCGCAGACGGCGATGATGGTCGGTTTGCCCGGCTTGGTCGCCAAGCCATGCTGCAGCACGCCCGGCGCGCCCAGGCTATCGATCACCGCCCGCGTATAATCCCGCGCCGAAACCGAGCTGCC
>DAOUJB010000429.1:0-5868 GCA_034423155.1 Anaerolineae bacterium
CAGCGGCAGCATCACCACCAGCGACACCGCCATCAGCGAGTTCCATTCTGTGCCATAAGTCCCCTGGAAGAAGCGCAAGCCCAGCGCCAGCGTGTAATTGTCATCGCTGAACAAGAAGATCAACGGGCGGAAGAAGTCGTTCCAATGGAACTGGAAAGAGAAGATCGCCACCGCCGCCAGCACCGGCTTCGACATGGGCAGGGTGATGCGCCAAAACACGCCAAAGCGCGAACAGCCATCGATCACCGCCGCCTGGTCGAGCTCGCGCGAGTGCGTCAAAAAGTACTGCCGCAGCAAAAATATGTAAAATGGATTGCCAAAAAACGATGGCAAAATCAGCGGCCCGAATGTGTCGATCATGCCCAGTTCGCGGAAAATCAGGAACTCGGGAATGAGCGTGACCTGGCGCGGCAACATCATGGTCGCCAGCACGATGATGAAGAGCGTGTTGCGCCCGCGCCAGCGCAATCGCGAAAACGCATAGGCCACCACCGACGACACCAGCGCCTCGCCGATCAGGCACAGAATCACGATCACAAGCGTGTTGCGAAAGTAGATATCGAAAGGCAGTTGGCTCAAGGCGTCGGGATAATTCTGCCAGATAACTCGCTGCGGGAAGAACTCGGGCGGGAAGCGAAACACATGGCTCAAGGGTTTCAGCGAGGTGCTGATCATCCAAAGCAGGGGCAGCAAAATCACGATGGAGCCGAGCCCCAAAATGACATAGACGATGATCTTGCTGACGACCTGCCGCACGCTCAAGCTTACGCCCGTGCTGCTCATCAGTTGTCCTCCGCCGATTCGGCTTCGTAATAGACCCAGAAACGGGCGGTGGCGAAGAGAACCAGCGTCAGCAACAGCACCGCCACAAAAAAGACCCAAGCCAGCGCCGAGGCATACCCCATCTTGAAGTTTTGGAATGCCTGGCGATACAGGTAGAGCAGGTAAAAGAGCGAGGCGTTGGCTGGCCCCCCATTGGTCATGATGAAAGTTTCGGTGAAGATCTGCATGGAAAAGATGACGCCGGTGATCAACTGGAAGAAGATGGTCGGGCTGAGCATGGGCAGGGTGATGCGGAAGATGCGCTGCCACCAGTTCGCGCCGTCGATCTCGGCTGCTTCGTAGAGGTCGGTGGGGATGGCTTGCAAACCGGCCAGATAGATGACCATGCCGCCGCCCACGCTCCACAAGCGCATGATCACAAAGGCCGGCAAGACCCACACCTTGCTGCCCAGCCAGGCCGGACCCTCGATGCCGAAGATGCGCAGCGCCGTGTTCAACAAGCCGAAGTCGCTGCTGAAGATCCACTGCCACAATATCGCCACCGCCACGCCCGACAAGATGGCCGGCAGATAATAGATCGTGCGGAAGACCGCCAGCCCGCGGATATTCGTGTTCAGCAGCATGGCGATCGCCAAGCCAAAGACGATATTCAGCGGAATTGATGCCAGCGAGAAGATGACGGTGATCTTCAGCGCGTGCATGGGCAGCGGGTCGATGAAAAACAGCTTGTTGTAATGCGCCAGGCCGATGAACTCGGGCGGCGACAACAGATTCCACTCGAAGAAACTGATCACCAATGACGCGACCATGGGGAATGCGGTCAGCAGCAAGAAGCCGGCCAGCCAAGGCGATACCATCGCCCAGGCCAGCGCGACCTCTCCCTGCTGCCAGGTCAGTCGAAATCGGCGTAAGGGCAGGGTCATGCTAAGTCAGCCCTCCTCGATTCATCAGACCCCTCAGCCCTTCCCCCGATTTGCTGAGACAATCCGCGCTTGATTTGCCTCCCCCTAGCCTGTCGGGGAGCATTCGGCGCAAGGGCGAAAATGCGCATCAGCCGCTGCGCCACTGGCCTTCTTTGATGAGCGGATTGACCTGGCGCACGATCTCGTCGCAGACCGCCTTGGCATCGCGCTCCTCGCCGATCATCAGCAGGTCGATCTGCGCCTGCATGATCTGCGTGATCTCGCCAAAGTTGGTCAGCACGGGGTCGGGCGCGACGAAGTGCCGCGCGGCATCGAGCATGACATGCTTGTTGGCTGGCGGCAGCGGATCGGTGATGAACCACTTCTCTTGCTCTGCAAACGATGTGCCCTGCAGGCCGCCCTCGCGGATGATGGTCTCCATGGCAGGACCATTGAAGAACTTCAGCAGATTCCAGGCGCATTCGGGCGCTTGCGTCGTCTTGGGGATGACCAGCGGATAGTAATAGACATAATTGGCGCGTCCACCGGGTCCCGACGGATAATGCCCCAGCGCGATACTGAAGTCGGACTCGCGGTAATTCGGGAATGCCCAACTGCCGCTGTAGAACATGCCCAGGCGGCCGGTCTGCATCAGCGCGCCGGTGCCCATCTCTGCCAGCGCTTCGGGGCGCGGCGCAAAGCCATGCTCCCAGCGCAGGTCGGCATAAAATTGCAAACCCTCGACAGCGCCAGGCTCATTGAGCGTGCACTCGGTGGGGAAGAAGGGATCGTCCACCAGCTGCCCGCCAAAGATGCGCACCCAGGTCTGCCAGACCTTGTCCCAGCCCGTCACATCGCAAGCGTACTGCGTCGTGCGGTTGCCTTCGCGCTTGGTCAGCTTCTCGCAACTGCTGAAGAAGTCATCGACAGTCCAGCCCTCGTCATCCCACTGGGCGGTGGGCAGCATAGCGCCGGCTTCTTCGAACAAGTCCTGGTTGTAGAAGATGGCGATAGACGCGACATTGTCGGGCATGCCATAGATGCCGCCCTCGTGCGTATAGGCTTCGATCGCCAGGTCGGGGAAGTTGGACAGGTCATAATCATCGGCGTCTACATAGGGCTTGAGGTCGAGCAGCAGGTCATCGGCCAGGAATTGCGGCAGCAAGCCGATCTCGATGATGAAGACATCGGGCGGGATGCCAGCCGCCAAACTGGTGAAAAGCTTGTCGTTGTAGCCCGAGTTGGGACCGCCCGGCACCGAGGTGAAATTGAGCGTGCAGCCCGGATAGGCGTCGTCAAAGGGCGCAAGGGCTTTTTCGCGGATGCCGATGAGCGGTGGACCATCCCAAAACATGATGGTGACTTCCTGGTCGTCCTGCGCCATCACCGCGCCGAGCCCGGGGATTACGGTTGTGCCGGCTGCCAGCGAGCCGATCCCGCTGATGCGCAGGAAGTCGCGGCGGCTCATGTTAATCTTGCGTGTCATTTTGTTGCCTCCTAACAAATCAGGGTTCTTTGCCTTGCAAAACTTGCCGAACAAGTTGGGTCGATATCGCCGCTCCTTTCGTTTCTCGTCCCGAAGGCGATTGCGGACAAATCTTAACAAAGATTGCCGCAACTTGCGCCAAATCGTGGAACTTTGGCAGGCTGCGGCAGCATTCTCGCCTTCACTCCGATGATTGATCCCAGGCGCGTAACGTACGCTGCAATGTGTGTTGCAGATGCTTGCGCAACGCGGCCTGCGTCCGGGCGATATCTCGCTCTAGCAAGACATCCAGGATTTCCAGATGTTCTGGCAACGCATCGTATTTGCCCTGCGGCTGCAGCCTCGCCACGATATGATGCGCCCAGCCGATCAAGTCTTGCAATTGCCCCATAATGCTGATCAGCAGTGGATTTTGCGAATGGCTGACGATGAGATCGTGCAGGAGATTGTCGCAGTCGACGAGCAGGGACAGGTCGCCTGTCCTGACGAAGTGCTGCCCGCCCCGTTGATAAGTCTCGCGCGCGGCTATGATCTGCTCTTTGGGAATGCGCGGGACAGCCAGCTCGACCGCCAGGCATTCCAAAGCGATGCGCACCGCCATGGTGTGTCGAAAGCGCGTTTGGTCAAAGTCCTCGACATAGACGCCACGCCGCGGGGCGACCTTGAGGAAGCCCAAACCGTCCAGCCGCCGCACCGCATCCCGCACCGGCATGGCGCTGACTTGCAGGCGCTCGGCGACCTCGTCAATGGTCAGCCGTTGCCCGGGCGCGAGGTCGCCAGCCAAGATTTCTCGTTTGAGCTGGCTCTCGATCTTGTCGCTAAGCGAAGTCGTATCGAGCATATATAAGCATCTTTGCTTGATGAACAAAGCCTGCCGCTTAAAAATCTAATATCTAAAATATCAGATATACAATACGAAGTCAAGCCATTGTGCCAGATCCCCCAAAATTGCCAGGCACCTGTCCAGCCTGCTCGGCCGATCATCTGCGCTACAATCGGCGTGATCAATACGGCTCAAAGTTGAGAGATCTAGCATGCCCGAAATCATCGTCATCGGCGGCGGCGTCATCGGCTTGAGCAGCGCGTTGGCTTTGCAGCAGGCCGGACACAGCGTCCGCGTCATCACGCGCGAATTGCCACAAGATACGACATCAGCCGCGGCCGGCGCGATCTGGGCTGGCGGCGGGCTGGACGGTCGCATGCGGCGCTGGGCGGATGACTCGCTAACGCGCTTCCTGACGCTCTGCCAAGTCCCCGACAGCGGCGTAACCCTGCAGCGCATCCAGGACTTTCGCAGGCATTATCCCGGCGCGATGTCGCTGCCCTGGTTCGCGTCACGGCTGCCGCATTGCCAGCGCATCCCCGCGCATGAACTGCCGAGCGGATTCGCGGCTGGTTTGTGGCTGGATGTGCCCATCGTCGCGCCGCCACGCTATTTGCAGCGCTTGCACGAGCAGTTCCTGGAGGCCGGCGGCGTTTTGGAACTGCGCCATATCGACTCGCTAGACGAGCTGCTGGACGAAGCGGCTCTGGTCGTCAATTGCAGCGGCGTGGGCGCGCGCAAGCTGGCGGACGATCCGGCTGTGCATCCCATCCGCGGGCAGACTCTGCTGGTAGACGCGGAAATCGACCCGGGCTTCATGGACGAAAGCGCCTTCACCTACTTGTTTCCCCGCGACGATGGCGTTTTGCTGGGCGGCACGCAAAGGCTGGGTGATTGGCGGCGGCAACTGGACGAAAGCGAAACAGCCGATATTCTGGCGCGCTGCGCAGCGATAGAAGCGGGCGTGGGGGGCGCGTCTGTGTTGCGAGAGCGCGTTGGCTTGCGCCCGGGCCGGCATGCGGTGCGCCTGGAGGTCGAGCGGCGGATGAATGGCGCTATCATCCACAATTATGGACACGGCGGCATCGGCTTCACGCTGTCCTGGGGCTGCGCGCTGGCGGTTGCGCGGCTGGCCGAAATCGTCGTAGGGGCGAGGCGGTGACTCGCCCGTGATTGTCCGAAATATATATGCGGGCGACATGCTATATCGCCCCTACGACCAACGCAAAAAGCAAAACGGAGAAAACCATGAACCGACAGCTCATTTCATCCGGCACGGATTATGAACGCATCGCTGGCTATTCGCGTGCCCTGCGCGTCGGCAATCTCGTGCAGGTATCGGGCACGACCGCCACAGAAGGCGCAGATGCGATCGTCGGCCGCGGCGACAGCGCAGCCCAAACCCGCTTCATCCTGCAAAAGATCGAAAGCGCCCTGCACGAAGCCGGTGCCAGGCTGAGCGATGTCGTGCGCACGCGCGTTTACCTGGCGCCCAATGCCGATTGGGAAGCGGTCGCCCGCGTGCATGGCGAAGTGTTTGGCGAGATCCGCCCAGCCAATACCTTGCTCTATGTGCAGGCGCTGGTCGGTCCCGACTACCTGGTCGAGATCGAAGCCGAAGCCATCATTGACACAAAATGAACCGCCGAGCACAGCGAGTAAGTCATGCGACAACTAAAGTAATGCAACAATATGAAGGAACGTCGTAGGGGCGACTCTTGAGTCGCCCACATGTACAATTGCGGCGTTGTGGGAGATACAAGTATCGCCCCTACAAGGCTTGTCCGCTACTGGGTCGCAAAATGCAAGCGGAAATGAAAGAAGGTGCTAATTTAGAGTAAGAGCCAAACTCTCACATAAGGAGCTTACTCATG
>DAOUJB010000430.1:0-1685 GCA_034423155.1 Anaerolineae bacterium
GAGCTGCTGGAAGCGATGGACGCGCAGGGCGGTGATTTGCTGCTCTTCATGTCGGACGAAGCGCAGATTGTCCATGCAGTGACGGACGCGCTGCGCAATCACTTCAAAGCCGATCTCGACCTCGACGATGACTTGCTGGCCTTTTGCTGGATCTACGACTTTCCCGAGTTCATCTGGGACGAAGAGCATCAACGCTGGGATCCGTCGCAGCACATGTTCACCATGCCACTGCCAGAAGACTTGCACCTGCTGGACAGCGACCCGGGTCGCGCTCGCGGCTCTCAATATGACCTGGTCTGCAATGGTTATGAGGTTGGCGGCGGCAGCATCCGCATTCACGACCGCGCCATCCAAGAGAAGATCTTCCCGCTGATCGGCCAGACGATGCAACACGCCATGCAAGAATTCGGGCACATGCTGGAGGCGTTTGAATATGGCGCTCCACCGCACGGCGGCATGGCTTGGGGCATCGACCGGCTGGTGATGCTGCTGGCTGGCGCGCCCAATATCCGCGAGGTGATCGCCTTCCCGAAGACGCAGGGCGGGGCCGATATCATGGCGAATGCCCCATCAACTGCCGAGGCCGAGCAGCTGCGCGAACTGCATATTCAGCTGGATCTGCCCGAAGAATAGACAACGGGCAGTCGGTTTGCGAGCCTATTCGGGGTTCAGCACATAACCGTGCACGAGCCCGCCGACGATGCCGCCGCCGAAGATGCCAACGAAATAGGGTAGCAGGTAAGCGCTTTCTCCCGCCGCCAGCGCTGGACCCAAAGTGCGCGCCGGGTTGAGCGATGCGCCTGTGGCGGGACCGCCGGCAAGGATGCTGGCTGCCAATGTCAAGCCGATCGCGACGCCAGCCAACGCTCCCGCGCGTCCAAATGCCGCCGCCTGCATCACCGCGCTGGCCAGGAAGAAAGTCAAAATGCCTTCGTAGGCCGCCGCTGTCCACACCGAGTCATCGGTCAAGAAGCCTTTGGTCTGGCCGAAATTGTAGGCATTTTCGCCCAGGAATCCCGCTACGGCCGCGTTGTCTTGCGGAAATACCGCCACCAGCGCCAGCGCCGCGATGATGCCGCCGATGAATTGCGCCACGATGAAGATCGCCGTCTTGCGCGCGTCTTGCTTGCCGCCGACCAACAGGGCCACCGAAACAGCCGGATTGACTTGCGCGCCCGAGATGTGACCGTAGGTATAGATCAAGCCGCATAGAATCAAGCCATGGGCGAGAGCCGGCACGACGACGCCGAACACCGGCGCGACCAGCACGGCCGCCGAGCCCACAAATACCAGCACGAAGGTGCCGATAAGCTCGGCCAGGCTCTCTCGCATCATCTTGTCATCCATCGTCTTTCTCCCCAACGCTTGATCGCTTAGTGTCCGCTTCGGCGCGAATAGTATACGCTGTGCTCCAGCAAATCGCTACCTGTGGCGTGCTTTCTCGTGCAGTTGACAAGCTGCCCGCTCTCTGCTATAAATCCCCTTGCCTGCTGTATGCGTGATAGAACTATATGTGCCGAGCCAACAGTTTCTATATGGGAGTCATCATTTGCTAGCCCATGTGATAGGCGCAAGCCAAGACAGCGGTTAACAAGCGATTCCCAGCCTGTACTTACGCAGGTTCGAGACACTATGGCTACACGGTACGGTGGGCGCGTCAACAACAACAGCGCGCTTTCATCGTG
>DAOUJB010000431.1:0-2126 GCA_034423155.1 Anaerolineae bacterium
AGGCGGCGTAAGCCTTCTTCCCAGGCGACCTGGTAGACATTGTAAGTCAGCTGCAAGTTTTCCAGCTCGCTGCTGAAATAGACATCATCGCCTTGTCCGTGTTGGCGGAAATAAGCGCAATGCACGACGGCATCTGCGCCGGCAAAATGGTGGCGATAGCGGTCGCGGTCTTTGTCCAGCAAGTCCACGACTTGGACGCCGGCCACTTCCGCGCCGTCTTGGTCGGTCTTGCGCGCATCGAGCAGGCACAGGTCATAGCGCTCGCGCAGGGCTGGCAGCAAGACCCCAGCGATTGTGCCGCTGGCGCCGGTTACGACTACTTTTCGTTTGGGCATGAGCTTCTCCTTGCTATTGCATTGGTGGGCATCAGGTATTCTAGGACTCTTGCCGCTGAAAGATACGCGTTTCTCCTTGCTGGAAGACCAGTTGCAGAGAAGCATCGGCGCGGAAGTCGGCGTCTGCTGGCACGAGCAGGAAGTCGGCGGCGGGGTTTTCCGCGGGCTGGACGAGTTGCCGCTCAAAATAGCTGTAGGCGCGGAAGTCGCTTGCGGGCCGCTCGGCGATCACCGGCAGCCAGCCATCGCCATCGGCAGCTTGCAGCAGGGCATCGGGCGGCGTGTTTTTGCGCAGCCAGTCCATAGCGGCGATGTCATCGCGATTCGCTGTGGCGGCGGGCAAGTCCAACAGCGTGCGCGCGTTGTGCAGGGCTGGCTCGAATGTGAAGAAAAGCAGGGCGATTCCCAGCGCAGACGCCAACATGCAGCGGGAGGCGTTTCTCCGCAGCCGGGCACGCAGCGCAACTGGCAGACGCGCCTCCCAAAGATCCAGCAGCGCCAGTCCGGCGAACCAGCTGCAAGGCAAAATGACCGCGTGTCGAGCCAGGTTTTCGGCATCGACCAACGCGCCCAGAGCCGGCACCATACGCGGCAGCAGGCCCAGCAGTGCCAGATCTAGCAGCAGCAACAGCCAGCCCAGCATCAGCAGCGAGACAAAACGCAGCCGTCCCCGCGCGCGCCAGCCTGCTATCACGCCCCAGACCAGCAGAGGCAGCACAATATAGCCTTGTCCGCGAGGCATAAGGACGAGGTTTGATAAGCCAGGCGGGTTGCCAGACGGTGCGACCGGCAGCAGCAGCGACAGGTTGTTGATCAGCCAGGGAGCCGTGCCCAGCAGCGCGATTGCGGGGATGCCCAGCGTCGTGCACCAGCGCGCCCGGCGGTCAAACTGATGTCGCTGTCCCCAGGCCAGTCCGATCAACAGCGCCAGGCAAAGCAGCGCCGCCAAAGCCAGGTCCAGGCTGGTGTAGATGACCGCGCCCAGCAGCAGACCACCCGCTAGCAGATCCGCCAGGTTGAAGCGATGCAGCAGGCGCAGCGCATACAGGAGGAATGCCAGCGTGAACAGAATCGCCAGCAAGTCGCTGTAATGCCCGTCGAGCAGGCTGCCGGTTGTGCCGCCGCAAAGCAGCAGCCCCAGCGCCATCGCCCGTCCCAGCCGCTTGTTATGCAGCTCCGCGCCGAAGTCGTAGGCCAGCCAAACCAGCATCAGCAGCACGACCGCCGCTGTGCTTTGCTGGATGATCGGCAGGGGTTGACCCAGCTGCTGGCTGAGATAGGCAGAAAGCGCGTGGAAGCCAGGCGCGATGATGATGGGCGGACCCCCGGCGTAGGGAGCGAGCGAGTTGAATGAGCCGCCATCGCGGGCAGCCAGGCTGTGCAGGGCGAGCGCTTGGCCATGCTCCCCCAGCGGCAATGGCATCTGCACGAGCGGGACGAGCAGCAGCAGCGACACCAGGCCGAAAAAGGCCAGGTCTTCGGGACCGGGCCAGCCTTGGTCGTGGTCGCTGAGTCGTTCGCCACGGGCTTCGGCGCGTGCTTGCGCGGTCGATAAAGTGCCGCCCAGCACGACTCCCGCCAACAGCGCGAAGAGCAGATAATCCACGACCAGCGTATCCCAGCCGAAGCTCTCGGCATAGAAGACCGCTCCGCCGACGATCAAGGCCATGCACAAGGCGGCAGCCAGCGCCACGCGGGGTTGTTTTGTGCGCCAGGCTGGCGAGAGCATCGCGCCCGCGCCCAGCAAGACGGCAGCCAAAATGAAAGCAATGAACAGGCTCATCGCGCAAA